>JBILBX010000077.1:0-4384 GCA_044353495.1 Candidatus Limnocylindrus sp.
CTGCGCTGCTCGGTGCGGTCGGAGTGAACGCCGTCCGACGTGCCGAGGTCCGCGACCTACCAATGGGTACGGAGGTGGTGCTCGGTGGCCTCATCGCCCTCGCCATTGCCGGCGTGGTGCGCCTCGTTCCAACGGGGATCGGCGCCGTGATTGCGATCACCGCAGGGATCGGCATCCTTCGTGCCGTTATTGAGTGGCAGCTACGCCTGCGCCGCAGCAGCAACGGCTCACTGCATCGCGATCGAGTGGTCAGCTTGGCCGTCTTTACCCTGGTCCTCTTCGCCGCCTCCATCGGCATCTCCGCCCTCGTGCCTGGGATCGTCACGCTCCCTGGCACCCCGTCGGCACGTCCAGATCCTGTGGGACCCCTCGCCGTCTTGGCCGTTGGCATCGGGAGCGCCGTAGTGGCCGCCGCTCTTGCCGCGGGAATGTCGAGCCTTCGACGCGAGCGAACCTCCGCGATCGTGCGTGATGCCCTCGGCGCTGCTGCGCTGAACGGCGCCGCCTCCATCCTCTTCGCCTCGGTTGGCGTCGCACGGCTCGCTGGTCCGGCGGGTCTCGCCATCCTCTTCTATGCCCGTGAGATTTGGGCGGCAACCCCCGAGGGGGAGCGCCGCGACCCACGCCTCATCTTCGAAATCATCGCCCTCACGCTCGCCACGGGGGTGGCCCTCCTCTGGATCGGGGTCGGTCGCTAACGATCGGCTATCCTTCCCCAACGTCATAGCGGGGGGCATCAGCCCGCATGCACTGAATTGAGGAGGCGCCCGTGACCCTCGCCAACGAGACCCCAACCACCCAGAAGCCGAGCCGCACCGCCAAGGAGCAGGCCGACATCGCGCTGAAGGCCGCAGCCGCCGGTCGTTGGCAGGAGGCGAGCGAGGCGAACAACGCGATTCTCGCCCTTGGTGACGCCATCAAGGTGGAGGAGCGCATTGAAGCGCAGAACCGTCTCGCCAAGTGCCTCTGGGAGCAGGGCGACCTCGCCGGCTCTAAGAAGGAGTACCAGGCGACCCTCGCCCTTGATCCACTCAATCGCATTGCCGAGCGCAACCTTGAGCGCCTGAAGGGCCTCATTAAGCAGGTTGGTAAGAAGACCACCGCCAGCACCGAGGGCGCAACGACGCCCGCTGGCATCTTTATTCAAGAGGCGGGGACCACCGGGTTCGCCGCACTCACCCATGTAGCCGATGCGGGAACCCTTGCGCAGGTAAACCCTGGCGACTCGGTTGAGCTAATCGTTCTCGGCAATCGACTGATCGCCAAGGCGAACGGCATTGAGATCGGTCGCGTTGAGCCGCGCATCGCTGCACGACTCGTTAAGTTGATCGGCGA
The DNA here is from genome assembly GCA_044353495.1 of Candidatus Limnocylindrus sp. GTDB lineage: Bacteria > Chloroflexota > Limnocylindria > Limnocylindrales > Limnocylindraceae > Limnocylindrus. The sequence goes on from JBILBX010000077.1 coordinate 1,336, forward strand.
TGGGAATAGCTACACCTCGGGGATCACCTCGATCAGTGGTGGCGACATTCGCATCATCATTCGCGAAGAGCATGTGAGCGCCGGCAATGTGGGCAAGGTCTCCTTCCCAACCGCCACGCGCACCAGCGATGAGCGACCGTACACGAAGGGCTCGTTCTTCCGCGATGACGAGGGCTTCGCCGACGATGACGAGGATACGTACGAAGAGGAGACGCCAGTCGCAGAGCGACCAAGCGTTGAGCCACCAGAGAAGACCTCTGACGACGCATTCCTTCCTGAGAGCGAAGAGGCTGGCAGCAACAACGACGATTAGTCGAAGGTAGGCGGAGGGCGTTCACGTGGATCGCAGCGCCGCCCGACTCACCGCCGCGCTCGCGCCATCCGCAACGAGCCCCGTCGCAACAACGCAGGATCACCTGACGGTTGATCTCACTGCGCGCTCTGGTGCCTTGGCCTTAGCGAGTGCAAATCGTCAGCTCCGCAGCGCCCTGCATGCGCGCGACGCGATGGATGAGTGGACGATTGCAGCCGAGCTTCGGCCACCCACAGTGCGCGCCTATGAGGCGGCCGCAGCAGAGCTGCTGGCCACAGCGTCAGAGGCGCTTGATGCCGGATGGCAGAGCAGCTGTGCCGCCTGTGGGCAGGCGGTACGCGTTGCCGCCTGGCGCTGGGAGGAGGCGCTTGATGCCGACCAGGAGCGCGGGCAGCCTACGGCGCGCCGCGCCACCTGTGCCGCCTGCCGCGCACTCGGGCGACGCGGTGGTGATGCCGCGACCATGCTCCCTAACGAGGTCCCCTCTGCCGGGCTCCTTGAACCTGCGGTTCGTGCCCGAGTCGATGCCCGCTTTGCTGGCGCGGTTGACGGGGCTGCGGCGCGCTGGAGCACCCGACAGCTGCGCTCCCTTGATGCGCTGAGCAGCGCACTGGAGCGCTCGAGCGAGAGCGCCGTGATGCTGGGGGCGCTACGCCTCACGCTGTCCGAAGCGGCGGCGGCGATGGCTCGACCGCAGCGCGCCGGCCGAACGTGGTGGGAGGTCGCCCCGTGGCAGGCACTCCTCGACGCCATCGATGCGCGGCGGCGGATCTACCTAACGGCGCAACCTGTTCCGTCGCAGCTCACCATGAGTAGCGATCTCTCTGCACTCACCTACCCAGGTGGTGGCGCAGTTGTCGTGCGTGGTGGTGTGACCGCGCGCACCTCGCTCGCAACGCTCATCACGCGCACCCCGGCGATCCGTGTCGCACTTCTGCGCGTCACCGTGGGCGGCAGTGCCGACGAACTCAGTGATCGTGCAATCGCCGCGCGATGGTCAGGCGAACAGAGTGATGCCGACCCACTCCTTGTTGCGCTGCAATCAAACGATGCGGTGACCATCGCTTCCGCGCTGGCGCGCCTCCTCGTTGCGATGAATCCGCTGATGCGCCACGATCCTCTCGTTGTGATCGACCTTGATGATCACCCTGAACAGCTGGCCGGCGTCTTGACTGCGATCAGTCTTGCCGGTGCAACAGGGAGCGTTCTCCGTCGCTTCGACGACGACCGCACACCTGGGCTCACGGTAACGGCACGATTGAGTGAGCCACCTGCGATTGGCCTGCAACCACGCAGCCAGATTTCGCTGATGAGCGACCTTGTGGTGGCCCATGGTGAGCCCGTTACGCCGCGGCAGCTCCTCCCGGCGTATGCCACCGCCCGCGCTCGGGCAGCCCACGCCTCGGGGGAACTCCTTGATGCGGCGGCATTTGCAGATGAGTTGCGCGACGTTGCTGATCTCCACGCGAAGCTCCGCCCCGCTGGATCGTTCGATCAACTTATCGCTCTCGCCGAGGGACGCATCTTTGTAGAGGGTCGGGCCGAGCGTGAACGGCTGGCAACCCCAGCCGCTGATCGCGCCGATGCCGCCGCATTCGCGCTTGTTGGCGCCCTGGAGGCGGGGGAGGGGGTAGACGAGGCACTCGTGGCCCTCGATGCCGATCCGATCGGCATGAGCCCTGAGCTGCGCAGCGCGATGCTCGATGCATATACCAGCGTGGCTGACGGGGTGCGACACCCACTCCGCACGGTGGCCGTTCTGGAAGAGGAGCGCTTCACCGTCATCGCGGGGCTCTTGGAGCTGGGCCCACGGATGGGCCTGCACGTTTCCGTTGCGCCCGCGCTGGCATCCACCGCCGTTGCGGGGCGCACCCTTGGCGCGCGCACCACCGTTGATCCGATCGACTCGTCGCCACCGCTGCGCCTTCGCTCCGATCGCGCGGCGTACGACGCTGTAGACGCCGTTCTCTATCGCCGTGGGCGTGCCGTGCTTTTCTGTGAAGTCGTAACTGGTCCGCTTCCCATCGGCGAGCTGCTCTTGCAGCGTCATGCGCTGATCGCGAGTGACCGCGAAGTCGTTCGACTCCTGGTTCTTGCGCCCGCGCTGGTGCCACTGTTGCAGGTCCGACTCGCCCGTGATGAGCGACTGAGCGCGGCGTGGGAGGCGGGGAACTGGCACCTCCTCGCTGCTGATCGCGTCGCTGCGCTCTCTCGGCTGGCAGCGCCGCGACTCGCCGATCTCGAAGGGCACCTCGGCGCCGAGCCGCCCGCGCGAGATGCTGCACAACTTGACCTCGGCTCGATGGGCTGGGGCGTAGAACGTGGCGAAACGCCAGAAGGAGTGAATCGTGAACCTCTCAGCTGATGTGCTTAGCGCACTCTTCCTCGTTGCAACGGTCGGCGTTGGGCCGTTCTGGTTCCTGATGGCCGTACGTCCAAACGCAGAGGTCACTCGCCGCACCATGCTGACCCCGTGGCCCGTCGTTGCTATTGGACTCATCTATGCAGCCCTGGTGATTCCCAGCGCCGGTGCGATTCTTGAGACCCTGCTGAACCCAACGCTGAGTGCAATCTCCGCCTCACTCGCGACCCCAGAGGGGAGCCTTGCCGTGTGGCTGCACGTGCTCGCCTTTGACCTCATCGCGGGGCGATTCATTTGGCTCGATGGCCTCAGCCGAGGCGTCGGCGCGCCGCTGCGCATTGCGGCGCTCACGCTCGCCCTCATGTTCGGGCCAC
>JBILBX010000078.1:0-4358 GCA_044353495.1 Candidatus Limnocylindrus sp.
GCCATTCTCGCCTCGTTCAAGTAGTGCGATGATGGTGCAATGAGTTCAACCTCAGTGTCACCATCAGTTAACGAAGACAGCCTGGCTGCCGAGCGTGCTGGTGGCCAGGCTGTCACCATTTCCGGCGTTACCGCGGGCTATGGAGATCGAGCGGCAATCTCGAACGTCAACCTCACCCTGAAGACTGGATCACTCACGGCAATCTTTGGACCGAATGGTGGCGGAAAGTCCACGCTGATCAAGTGCATCGCCGGACTCATGCAGCCATGGAGTGGCAGCATCAACGTGTTTGGCGCGCCCGTGGGTGAGTATGCGAAGCGCGTTGCCTACGTGCCGCAGGCCGAGCAGGTGGACTGGAGTTTCCCAATCTCAGTCGATGAGGTGGTGATGATGGGGCGCACTCCATCCCTTGGCCCACTTCGCCGCCCAAGCAGCGTTGATCGAGACGCGGTGGCAGATGCCCTGCAGCGAGTTGACATGCTCGACTTGGCACGTCGCCAGATCGGTGAGCTCTCCGGCGGGCAGCGACGACGCGTCTTCTTGGCACGAGCCCTTGCGGCGGATCCACTCCTGTATCTCCTCGACGAGCCTGTTACTGGCGTTGACCCAACAACGCAAGAGAAGATCATGAATCTGCTTGAGGCTGAGGCGGCACGCGGCCGAACGGTTGTAGCCACCACGCACGATCTCGCCTGTGCGGCGCAGCGCTTCCATGACGTTGTGGCACTTGCTGGGCGAGTGGTTGTTCATGGCAAGGCGGAACTTGTGCTCGACCGCGCAGTTCTCGAAGAGACGTATGGCGGTCACCTTGTTCCGCTCCCAGGTGGCGGCGTGGTGCTCCTCGATGACCCACATCACGCGCACGGCAGCCACGAGGGTCACGAATGAACCCAATTGATTTCCTGCTTGCGCCACTCGAATACGAATTCTTCGTGCGCGCACTTATAGCGAGTGCGCTTGTCGGCGTCGCTTGCGCCGTCGTTGGCGCATTTGTGGTGTTGAAGGGGATGAGCTTCGTTGGTGATGCGGTGAGCCACTCCGCCTTCCCAGGCGTGGTGCTCGCCTATCTACTTGGCCTACCGATCATTCTCGGCGGTGCAGTCGCTGCGATCGGCACCGCACTCGGAATCGGCGCGCTCACCCGAAGGTCTGGACTCCGCGCCGACGCCGTGATCGGCGTATTGTTTGCCGGCATGTTTGCGCTCGGTGTGGCGCTCTTCTCATCAATCCCCAACTATGTTGGCGATCTCTTTCACTTCCTCTTCGGCGATGTGTTGGGGATCAGCTTCGCCGATCTCATCTCACTTGCCGTGCTGGCATCGTTGCTGCTGTTGATTGTGTGGGTGCTGTGGAAGGAGCTCCTCTTCGCAACGTTCGATCCACTCGGCGCCGGCGCCGCCGGCCTACCTGTGCGCCGCCTCGATGACCTGCTCCTCATCCTCATTGCGGTGACGATTGTGGTGAGCCTGCAAGCGGTTGGCATTGTGCTTGTTGTAGCGATGATCACCACGCCGGCAGCAACAGCGCAGCTCCTGGTGAAACGATTCGGTCAGATGATTGCGCTCGCCGCGCTGATTGGGGTTACCTCGTCGATCGTGGGTTTGTACGTCAGCTACGCGCTCGACATTGCCTCAGGGGCGTCGATTGTGCTCACTGAGACGTTCGCGTTCCTTGTTGCACTGTTGATTACGTCGATAGGTAAACGTGTTCGCGCGAATCGCGCCGTTGCTCAGGAGAGCGCCCGCTAGCGCAGCCCCTCAAAGAGGTCGCGCTCTGGCAGCGCCGGCTCACTTGGTAGTCGATGTGCAACAAGTCGATACTGCTCAACGGCGCCAAGGTCGATGTAATCCTGCTCACTTAACGCAAGCAGCGGACCATCGCTCTTGATCTGTGTTGCATGTGCCTGAATTGCGCGGCGCTTAGCGCCGAGGTGCTTTGTGATGTCGATTCGTGTGGTGATGAGCTCGTCGGGGCAGGCCATGGCGGCACGCCACTGGTGCCACTGCTCAAGCTCTTCGGGCGTCGCCTCTTTTGGTTCACTCCACCACGACTCAATACCCCGTGATTCAAGCAGCGCGAGCACCTTGTCGCGTTGTGAATCTGGGGTGCGCACTTCGTAGAGTTTCTTCGGTGTCCATGCTGGGCCTGCATCAGGGCGCCACGTTGGATCGCCAGCAACCTCCCACGCGCGGCGCGCAATGCGCGCAGCGGCGATGTGGTCGGGGTGACCGTATCCGCCAAAATCGTCGTAGGTGGCGATCACGTCGGGCTGTACGCGGCGAATGATGCGCACCAGGTGTTCGGTCGTGTCGTCGAGATTGTTGGTGCTGTGCTGGTGATAGCACCGCGGATCCTCGTTCCCTGGGTCGCCAACCATGCCGGAGTCGCGGAATCCAAGATTCTCAAAGTGCGTCACCCCGAGCGCCGCCATCGCTGCAGCAATTTCGCCCATGCGGGTCTCGCCAAGACGTTCGTGCTCTTCGGGGGTGTCCCGCTCTGGGATGACGATCTCGCCGAGCTCGCCACGGGTGCCGGTAATCACATAGGTATCGGTGGTGGCGCTGTGGGCGGCGGCGTAGGTGGCAAGCGTGCCGCCCATGCTGATCGTCTCGTCGTCGGGGTGGGCGTGCACTGCCATGAGAATCAGTCGACCGCTGCTATCCATGCCCTGATCGTACGCGCACAGGGCGGAGCGGGTCGGCTACCCTGACTGCGAGCGGCAGAGGAGCCGCACGAGGGAGGTGCCGATATGGGAGCAACTGATCCAAAGGTCCAGCGCTGGGCGCTCATTCTGGGCGCCTCCAGCGGTATCGGCGAGGCCACCGCGCGCCTGGCGGCCGAAGCTGGCTACAACATCTGCGGCGTCTACCTGGGTCGCTCCCGCGGCGAGAAGCTTGATGCGGCCATTGCCGCAGTAAAGGCGACCGGCGTCGAGGCCCTCTACATCCGCGGCAATGCCGCCGACGACGAGAAGCGTGCCGAGGTCATTGCCCAGCTCGGTGAGAAGTTCACCGCCGCTCGCACCGCCGGACTCACCCCCCAGCTCGGCATCGTGGTGCACTCGCTGGCATTCGGCAGCCTGCAGCCCTTCCTCCCCGATGGTGAGACACCGCTGATCACTCGCAAGCAGATGGACATGACCTCTGACGTGATGGCGCACTCGCTCGTCTATTGGACACAGGACCTGTACGCAGCGGGGCTTATCTGCAACACGACTCGCATCTTCGCCACCTCGTCTGAAGGGGCATCAAAGGCGGTGCCGATGTATGGCGCCGTCTCCGCAGCGAAGGCCGCTGTCGAAGCACATTGTCGCCAGCTCGCGCTCGAGCTCGCGCGCCTCGTACCTGGCGCAACCGTCACCGCACTTCGACCAGGAGTTGTCGACACCCCAGCGCTGCGCAAGATTCCAGGAAGCCAAGACTGGATCGACGTGGTGATGAAGAAGCATCCAGGGAAGCGACTCACCACCCCTGACGATGTTGGCCACGCCATTGTTGCCCTCTCGGCCCCAGGCATGAACTGGGTCACAGGGAACACCATCACTATTGACGGCGGCGAGCAGATCGCCGGAGGCTGAGCCCTCTTCGGCTTACAGTTTCTTGCCGGTTAACCCTGAAAGATTTGCGCTCGGCTCAGCAATCACTGGTGTCTCTTCGTCTGGGTGTAGTGCGCCAAAGAACGTATTAACCTCAAGGACTCCTGCCCAGATCTTTTCCTGAGCATCATCTGGGTTGTCGTGCACGCCCCCGTTACGAATCTTTCCTGATGCTTCAGTGATTGTCATGCCGAGTAGAGTTGTAGCCCTCATCTCTTGCTCTGTAGAGCTACGCAGTTCAGCGGAGCGGCCAGGGATCAGCTTGTCAATGAAGGCGTCGAGTTGCGCCACCTTCTCGTCGCCGGTGATCTCTTCACAGATGCCGAAGAGCGTGGCCGATCGATAGTTGAACGAGCTATCGAATCCGCTGCGTGCCAACACAATACCGTCGGTCAAATGAATAGAGACCGACACCTCGGTGCCCACCACAGACTTTAGGAAGCGGCTGGCCGCCGAACCATGCCAGTAGAGTCGATCGCCGTCGCGCCAGTGTGCCGTGGCGGTAGCGTGTGGGCGACCATCGAGGAGATATGCAACGGTGCAGGTAAGTGCCGCGTCAACCACTGGGTAGATGTCGGCACGCTCGTAATGCCCACGCTCAGGGAGTCGCCGCACGCGTGTGCGCTCACTTGGCGGGTATCCGTCGGTCACAGGGATCTCACGTGGCATGGGGGCATCGTAAAGGAGGGGCTTCAGGTTGGGAGGTTTCCTGGCGGACCCGACCGGATTCGAACCGGCGATCTCCAGCGTGACAGGCTGGCAT
>JBILBX010000006.1:0-13292 GCA_044353495.1 Candidatus Limnocylindrus sp.
GCGAGCAGTACCGCAACCTCCCCTATGTCGGCGTGCTGAAGCCCTCGATGTACACATCGATCCTCGGGAAGGAGTAGGTGGTGAAGCCGATCGGGCGCATCCAGTCGACATCAGGGAACCTCTTCCGACGCAGCAGTGGCCGCCGCTTGAGCGGCATTGGCGCCGCAGGTGTGGCGCTCGGCGCAATCCCTGCGTGGTGGACGCTCGCCGCTCCTGGCGTACCCGCAACCGTGGGGAACGCCTTTGACACCTACGGCGCAATCGGCTTCTTTGTCGCCCTCGCCACGCTCTTCCTCCTCATCGCCCCAGACGCCTTCGGCGAGCAGCTTCGGTTTGACTGGTGGCCGGTACACGTCGGGCTCGTAAGTGTTGCCTCCCTCGGCTTCATCGCCACCCTTATCGGAGCTGCCGTGACTGCAGCCGGCTTTGACCTACCTCTCTCCTCCGTCTTCGGTATCGACCGCGCTCCTGGCCTCTGGATCACGCTGATCGCACTGGGAGTTTGGATCTCAGGCGTCGCGCAGATCGTTGACGCGCGAGACGACCGCTAAGCGCAATTCGTGCTCAAAAGGGGGCATCTCGCCGCTACCTGCTAGGGTGTGTAGGTGCAGCCGTGCGCTCCGACGCGCGGGCAAGAGGCCGATACCGGCCCAGCCCCGTCGTAGCAGCGCACGCCACGTTATCTACTAAAGAAACCAGAGGTACAAAGTAATGTCACGTAATGTCGCAATTTTCGTAGACGTCGCAAACGTCTTTTATGCAGCAAAGGCTGCCGGCGTAGACATCGATTACGTCACGCTCCTCAAGACCCTTACGGCAAACCGCGATCTCGTTCGCGCCTACGCCTACACCGGTCTCGATCCAGACAACGAGAACCAGAAGGCCTTCCACAACTTCCTCGCGCGCAACAACTACAAGGTTGTCAGCAAGGATGTTCGCAAGTACGGCGACGGTCGCTTCAAGGCGAACCTCGACATCGAGCTCGTTGTTGATCTCGTTCGCCTCGCACCAAAGCTCGACATCGCAGTCGTAATTTCAGGCGACGGTGACTTTGCACCAGCGATTCGTGCAGTGCAAGACATGGGCGTGCGCGTTGAAGTGGTGAGCTTCCGCGCAAACACCAGCAGCGACCTCGTTGATGTTGCTGACCAGTTCATTGAGATCACCAACATTGCCAAGGTGGAGGCCGGCGCCCGCAGCGGTCGCCGAGTTGCCGCCGAGGGCGAAGAGGACCTCTCCATGACAGAGGTTCCCGACAAGCAGTCCGAGGCACCAGCACGACCACGTCGCGTTGGCGCAGCACCTGAGCGCGAACGAGTTCGCGGCGGGCGCACCACACGCACCGCAGCACCGCGCAGCGGCGCGCCAGTGCGTCGCTCGTCGGCAATTCGCGTTGGCGACACGATGATCGACGCTGATTCCATTGAGACTCTCACCCTTGATGATCTGGGGCCAGATGATCTTGCCGCAGGCGCTGAGCCATCCCCACACAATCACGAAGGCGTCGCTGCATTCGGTGAGGACGGCCCACGCCGCCGTCGCCGACGCGGCGGACGCGGACGTCGTGGTCGTGGCGGAGTAGGCGGCGATTCGCTCGACGGCATTGAGACGATGACGCTCGACGACGCGGATGATGGCGCGCCAGGCGGCGTTCCTGAATATCTCGCCACCGAGCGACGCGGCACAACCGGTCGCGGACCAGTGCGCGCTGCACGCCAGCAGCTCGGCTCTGGCCCATCGCGGATCGCCGACGAGGTTGCTCGCTCCCATAAGGACGACACCATTCGCTCGAGCACGAGCTTCAACGATGCCGATGACGGCATCAGCGACGTCTCACCAGATGTGGCCGCACTCCTGAAGTCACAACTTCAGGCGACCGGTCGATCGGCGAGTGAGTCGGCGGCATTCACCGGCAAGGAGGTACCAGTGAGCGGCAAGGGTCGTTCACGTGGCGGCCGACCTGCACCGAAGAGTGCTGCGAAGCCTGCCGCTAAGGCCGCAGCAAAGCCTGCAGCACGCGGAGCCGCCAAGCCCGTCGCAAAGGTCGCTCTCGTAAAGAAGAGCGCCACGCGGCCAAAGGCTAAGGGGAGCAAGGGAGCCTAACGAGATGGCGCGGGCGGTCTCAACGCCGCCTGACGCCGCTCACCCTGCGCGTCGCCCCGCACGCTTCGTCACTCGTGGCCATGACGCCGCCGCGGCACATCTCGCCACGCTGCTCACCGACGCACCACCGCACGCCCTGCTGATTGTTGGGCCGCGCGGTGCGGGCGCAGGCACGCTGGCTCGAGATGCCGTCGCCACGCTCATGTGCGGCGCTCCGGTCGACGGTGGGCCCTGTGGCGCATGTCGCTCATGCCGCCTGATCGCCTCAGGGAGCCATACCGACCTCGTCGTCATCTCTCCAGCTGGGGCATCAGATGAGATCGGCATCGAGCCGATTCGCGCCCTCGCCGCAGGCCTCGCCCTCTTCTCTGTTGAAGGGGGTCGCCGCATTGCGCTCATTGAGCGCGCCGACCGTATGAACGAGGCGGCGCAGAATGCGCTTCTCAAAACGCTCGAAGAGCCGCCATCCCGCACGCACGTGATCTTGGCGGCCGCTGAAGACTCGCGACTGATGCCAACGATTCGCAGCCGCTGCGCAGTGATTCGCATCGGCCTCCCAGACGCAAACCAGGCGAGCGAACTTCTCGGAGAGCGACTCGGCGTTGATGCGCCAACCGCCGTGCGATTGCTCCGCATGTCGTCAGGTCGCCCCGGGCCACTCATCGATGCAGAGGCAACGGGTGATGCCGCACGCGCACACGCGCAGATTCGTCGCCAGATCCTTGACTTCGCCGCAACACAACCGCATGCACGACTTGGGCAGCTCAGTGCCCTCGTTGCCGACGCGCGCGCCATCCTTGTTGCCGGTGCTGACGACGGTGACGCCGCTGATGGCGCCGAAAGCGACGATAGCGGTGATGATGCACCAGATGGTGATGTGGAGCCGAAGAAGAAGAGTCCAGCGAAGCGCAGCACCAAACCAACACCTGCAGAGCGTCGTGCCGCCGCAACCGCGCTCTTGCGGCTCTGGCGCGGCGTCGCGCGCGATCTTGCACTCGTGAGTACCGGCGCTGTTGATCAGATCGCATTCCCAGAAGATCGCGCCGAGATTGAGGCGGTTGCACACAGACTCCCACCAGCAACATGGGGAGAGGCACTGCGTACCATCGACAAGACCTTGAGCGCGTTACGCCGTAATGGAAACCCAGAACTGCTCCTTGATGCCGCAGCGCTGAGCTGGCCAACGCTATGAGCGGCACCGCACTCACGCAGCAACGAGATCTGTTCGCGCGACTCGTGACACTCGGCGAAGAGGTGACGGACGCGCTCGATCACACGAATGTTGTCTCAACACTTGGCGAAGAGGAACTAAACCGGGCGATTGCCGCAATCGGTGATCGCGCACTACCAGATGCAGCAACCAGTGCACTAGCATCACTCGCTGCAAGCGCTGAGCGCGTGATCGCTGCCAACGATCCGCATCGCGCCATCGATTGGATCGGCATGCAACCACGCCTTGCGCTGACACTCCTCGCTGCAACGCTGAACCCTGCCAGCTTGCCGAAGGATGTTGTTCCGCAAAGCAGTGGCACCACAGTTGCTGCGCGGATCCCTGCGGGGATCTCGTTTAGCGACGCACCGCGTGACGGACGAGCTGTGGTCTATTCCGGCATTCAAGCCGATCCGATCCTCCGCCCACTCGCGGTAGCGATTGCGAACGCCACACCTGCCGAGCGCCTGGTTGCGCGCGCGGTCATGAACGATCCTGAACCAACAACAGCAGAAGCTGCAGCGCTCTTCGCCGCTCTTCCATCCCATCGCACCGGCACAGATCCGCTGGTTATTGGCGCACTGGCTATTGGGGGAAAGGCGCAGGCCTCCAACGCGCAGTACCGCGGCGCAGTAGTAGAGGCGACCACCGCTGAGATGCTGCGCCGCCGCCCAGTGCTCGCAAACGATGCCGATCGACTTGTGCGACGCGAGCGCCGCTTCGCGATTGACGGTGTCTCTGCCGACCCGCACCCATTCGATGTCACCGTCGAGGCTGGCCCGATCCCAGAGCTCTGGGACTGCAAGTGGGGGGCCCGTGGCATTGACGCGAGCCTTCTTGCCGAACTTGAGGACGCGCGCATCCGCGCAGCAGGGAGCAGCGCGCGGATCGCCATCGGCGTGGTGGCATTCGATACCGCGGCGATCGTTGCCGCACGCCTGAGCATCGTGCGCGCCCCACGTGAGAAGACGCGCTTCATCACCCTCGAAACCCTCGGGCGGCTGGCGGCCGGATGAGCCTGAACGAGCGACTCACTGGTGGGCTGGCCCCCGATGAGGCGCGCCTCCCCGAGCATGCCCGCTATCGCGACGTGGGCCGATCCGTGCGCTTCGATGAGTGCAACCGCGCTGGCACGATGCGCGCCGCAGCGGTGCTCCGACACGCGCAGGACCTTGCCTGGCAGCACAGCGAGACGCTCGAGTACGGACGCGCCTGGTATGAGTCCCGCGGTGTCGGCTGGGTCGTTCGCGGAGTTGACCTACTCATTGACCAACCGCCTCGCTCCAACGAGGCCATGGCGGGCACCACCGCCCTCGTCGGCTTCCGCCACGTCATGGCTCGACGCCGCACGCGACTCTTCGGCAGTGCCGGTCGCGTGATCGCAGATGCCACCATCGACTGGGTCATGACTGACCAGAACGGGCGACCGGTCCGCTTCCCAGCGGAATTTGAACCATTCGTCAAGGAGGTAGGCGCCACCTTCACCCCCGAGAAGATCCCCGCGGAGCCAACCGGCGACACACCAGGCGTCACCGTCACCGTGCCGCTCCGCGTCGCCGACTTTGATCCGCTCGGCCATGTGAACAATGCCGCCTGGCTTGAGATCGCTGAAGAGGCAATCAGCGCAGTCGCACCGACGCAGCTTGGCGCCGCGCGCCGTCGGATCCGACTGGAGTACCTAGGCCTCACAACCGGCACTGCGGTGCGCTGCACCGTTCGCGCCACGTCAAACGAAGCACGCGTTGACATTCACGATGAAGGGGGCACCGCGCTCGTGCGCGCACTCTTCGACGTCGTCGCGTAATCTAATCTGATGAAGTCTCGCATTACCGCCGCGCTCCTCGCACTGCTCGTCAGCGCAACGCTCGCTGCGCCCGCACCGGCGAGTGCAGCCACGAGTGCTGCCAAAGCATGCAAGACCAACAACACCAAGCTCGGCCTCCTCACCGCACTCGATTGCGTGCCAGTGGCAGAAGAGCGCATCGGTGGCTACAAGCGTTCGCTCTTCAAACACTGGATTGATGCAAACAAGAATGGCAAAGATACGCGCGCCGAGGTGTTGATCGCAGAATCACTTGTCTCTGTGCGGTTCTCCTCAACAGGCAAGACTGTGAGCACTGGAAAGTGGCTGAGTCTCTATGACGGAGAGACGTGGACAAAGGCCTCAGACGTTGATGTGGACCACGTCGTTGCGCTTGCTGAAGCGTGGCGTTCAGGCGCATGGAAGTGGTCTGCTGCTCGACGACAGGCGTATGCAAACGATCTAGGTGTTGCATGGACGCTGCGAGCAGTGACGGACAACGTCAATCAATCCAAGAGCGATGACGATCCAACCTACTGGCTCCCGCCACTTGAATCGGCGAACTGCGTCTACCTCGCAGAGTGGGTCGCGGTAAAGATTCGTTGGAAGCTCAGCGTCGATGCAGAGGAGCGTCAGTCCATTCGCGATGGTTGGCTTGATGCGCGGTGCTTTGCGCTCAACAAGCCACCGGTGGTTACGGTAAAGATCGCGCCGTAACTAGAGACCGAGGTTCGGTCCGTCTCCACCTTTACGACCGCGACGGCGCTTCTTTTCAGGCTCCGCACTTTTGCTTGGCAATCCGATCTCTACTGGCTTAATCGGCTTGCGTACGCCACCGCGCGCCTGTGCTGCGGCAACTGCCGCAGATGGGGCAAAGCCTGACGGCGTCGGGGGCATCTCGGTGCGTTGTCGTGGTGCTGGGCGATCTGGTCGGCGTACGATGATCGACCCCTGTGGCGCACGTCGTAGTGGACGCACCCCTTCGCGCGGCTGTGCCTGATAGGCGATCAACCACAAGAGACCGAGTGCAGCTGGGATGTAGACGAGGCGCTCGTCAGTACCGCTCAAGCCAACGACGACAGCGCCAAGGCTGACGATTGAAGCGACAACAAAGAGCGGCCGGCGCAGCAGCGGAACGGTGACGAGATCTTGGTCAGCCATGGAGAGGAGTCTACTCCGTGTGGTGCGCCCGACAGGATTCGAACCTGCGACCTTCTCCTTCGGAGGGAGACGCTCTAATCCACTGAGCTACGAGCGCGAGGGGTGGCGAGTTTATCAGGGGGTCTCGCCAGGTATATCCAGGGAGAAATAACCCAGGGGGAAATAAATGAGGCGACCCCCTTTGACAGGAGTCGCCTCAAGCCGATCCGCTTGTGGGACGAACAAGTCAGCCCCGCCCGCTACGCTCAAAGAGCATCTATCACGTCGCCTATAGCGACTACCCTAACCCACCTACCCATGGTCTTTGAACAAGAACAGCTAGGGAGAGAGTACTCCCTGGAGGGTCGGATTCCAACCCCCCCTGGCACACCTTGTGCCGAGAGTGAGGCTTAGGCGATCGTCACCGTGGTCATCTTGACCGGCTCCAGCGGGCGGTCGCCTGGGCCCGTGGCCCCCTTGGCGATCGCGTCGACCGTAGCGAGCCCTGAGGTGACCATGCCGAAGATCGTGTACTTCGGCGGCAGGCTGGCCAGGTCATCGAGGCAGATGAAGAACTGGCTCCCGTTGGTGTTTGGCCCTGAGTTCGCCATCGCCACCGTGCCGCGGGCGTAGCCCATCGTCACCGGCTCATCGTCAAACTTGTAGCCAGGGCCACCCATGCCGGTGCCATCGGGATCGCCACCCTGAATTACAAATCCAGGAACGACACGGTGAAAGATCACCCCGTCGTAGAAGCCCTTCTTCGCGAGGGTCACAAAGTTCTCAACGGTCTTCGGTGCCGCATCGTCAAGGAGCTCAAACTCAATGACGCCGACGGTCGTCTCAATCTTGGCGGTTGCCATTCCATCTCTCCTCTGTGGCACAGGGCCACGTGACCGGCTGGTGCCGGCGATGTGGGGAGTTTACCCGCGAACGATCAGGTGCGCGGAGCGGCTACGGCGCAGTAGGGGTAACCGTGGTTGAGATGATCTTTGGGGGATCAATTGGGCGATCTTGTCCGTTCCGCTCAAGTGCGGCGATGGCATCCACAACATCCATGCCGGAGACAACTTCACCCAGGATTGCGTAGGTGCGAGCACTCTCTAGTGGTACCGCTGCAGCGTCGTCAAGAACAACAAAGAACTGACTCCCCTGTGAGTCTGGCTGACTCGATCGTGCCATCGCGATCACACCACGGCGGTATTCACCAATGACCGGCTCATCTTTGATGAAGTAACCAGGGCCACCGGATCCAGTGCCCGTTGGATCGCCACCCTGGATCACAAACGGCGTACCGTTCTCCATATAAGCGATGCGGTGAAAGATCACATTGTCGTAAAAGTTGCAGCTTGCGAGCGCGGTGATGTTGCTCACAGCAATCGGCGAGTTCTTCACCGCGAGGCGTACAACAAACGTACCGAGTGTTGTCTCAAACGCAATATCGTTTGATGCACTTGCGTTTAGCGTTGGGGGCTGTGTTGATGGGCAGCCGTTTGCATTCGGTGAAAGGGTAGCCGGGCTGGAGCTACATGCGCCGACAGTAAGTGCCGCAGCGATTACAAAGGCAACGGGAAAGCGCATCAACCTACGCTCGTGTGCGCTGAGCAGTTCGAACGATCGTTACCGCCATCGCCGCCATCAGTAGCGCTTGGCCAATTGCCACTTCAATGGTTGGAATCTGGCCAAGAATCAGCGCAGCGAGCAAGGTTGCTGTTGGTGGCATCGCGAGGGCACCGAGCGAGCCCGTTGTCGCACTCGTTGCGCGCACGCCGGAAACGAAGAGGGCGTAGGCCAAACAGGTCGCAATCAGCGCCAAGTATGCAAACTGCAAACCTGGAATGAGCAGATCCTTTCCAGACAGTTCTGGGAGCTTTACGCCAACAACGGTTGACCAGAAGGTAAGGATCGCAAAGCCACCCGCCGACGCAAGTGCGACAAGCTCTAGTGGATGAATACCAGCGGCGAGATGCCGCACCAGCACAATGTATGAGGCGTAGCCAACCATGCAGGCCAGCGACCAAACAATGCCGAGCTGGAAGGTTTCTGCGTTCGCGGTCGCAGCGCCTGATGTTGCGAGGACGATGGTGCCGACGGCGGCAAAGATGATTGCGCCGATGATGAGACGATCTGGTCGCTCACGGAGGATGATCGCGCTGAGCGTTGCGACCAAGACAGGGGCGAGACAGAGTTCAATTGCAGTCGCGATGCCAACGCCGGCGTACGTCACTGCTTCAACGTAGGCGTACTGGAAGAAAGCCTGAACAAGCCCGAGGCCGAGGCCCAGTGCAAGCACGCGGCCAGGGAGACGGAAGGCGCCGCGGCCGAGCAGGAGTCGCGCCGTGATGGCGGCGGCGGGGGCGGTGATACCGAGGCGTACGACGACCAGCACGAGGGAGCTGAGCGTGCTCGGGCCCCCATCAACACCAGGGAAGGCCGCCTTGAGCTGGCCAGTGACGACGCCAATCGTTCCCCACAGGATGCCCGTGAGAATGACGGCCCCAAGACCCGCGAGAGGGCTCAGTGCGAGTGGTTCGTTGATGCGCTTTGCAACTGCCATGCGGGGGAGTCTACGCGAGGCGCGCCGCCTGTGCGCGCTACTGAGCGGGGTCGGCGATCCTTGAAGCCTCCTCAAAATCGATCGCACCCGAGAGGAGCGCTTCACCCAAGATCAGCGAGGCGACGCCAGCATCGCGGAGTCGGCGCACACCATCAAGGTCGCTTACGCCACCAGCAACGCTCAGCTCCATCGTTGGCTGTCGCGCAGCGAGGCTTGCGAACGCAGCGCTCTCACTCGCGTTCCCTCCATGGCTCAGCACAATGCGCGAAACCCCCGCGCCAGCAAGTTCATCAATCAGCGCCTCTGCCGTTGGAGCGCTGGAGCGTTTCCAGTTAAACGAAGCGATCCGCTCCAGCCGCGGATCAAAGCCAACCGCAAGCCAATCGCCCGCAGCGGCGATACATGCCGCAAGCTTCTCTGGCTCATCAATCAGTGCAAGTGAGATCACGGCACGCGTTGCCCCGGCTGCAAACGCGATCCGAATTCCTTCGGGTGACTCTAGTCCGCCAGCGACCTGTAGCGGCGTTGCAACCAAGCTTGCCACGCCACCAATCGATTCAATGTTCACCGGAGCCGCTGCACGCGCACCATCAAAATCAACGAGATGAATCAGCGTTGCGCCACGATCAACAAAGTGCCGCGCGATACGCGCCGGCTGATCAGTTGGTGCACCGACACCCGTAGCAGCGCCAGGCCAGAAGACGATACGGGATCGACCCTTCTCTAAATCAATGGAGGGAACGATGCGCATCGGCTGCGATGCGCTACGCGGTTTCGGTCAGCGCCGCCGCAGTCGCCGCGATCGTTTTGGTGATCTCTTCATCGCCAATGCCGTAGTGCGTTACGGCGCGGATCTGTCCGTGCGGATAAGCAACCATCAGCACGCCGTGCTTCTCAAGTGCATCAAGGAAGCGTGTTCGGCGTGCAATTCCGCCGGCAACCTTGAAGATCACAAAGTTCGTGGTGACTCGTGAAGGGTCGAGTCGCTCACCTTCGGGTTGCGCGATATGTCCGGGGGAGAGCACACCAGGCAGTGCTGCGATTTCTGTCGCTAGGCGTCGTGCGTTGACGTGATCTTCGGCGAGTCGCTGTACGGTGCCCTCTGGGCCGTCAGAGAGTGCAACGAGACCGGCAGCTGCAAGAATGCCCACCTGCCGCATACCGCCGCCAAGCAGCTTGCGTGCGCGGCGTGCTTTGAAGATGAACTCTCTGCTACCGACCACGACGCTGCCGATCGGCGCAGCGAGCCCTTTGCTCAAGCAGAACGTTGCGCTGTCGGCGTCGGCCACAAGGTCACGCACCGGTACGCCCAGTGCGACCGCCGCATTGAAGAGGCGTGCGCCATCGACGTGGATTGGAATGCCGTGTGGCTTGAGTGCGGCGCGCAACTCGCGCATATACGCAGGCGTAATCGGTCGGCTGAACGTGTGGGCGTGACAGTTCTCAACGATGACGAGCGAGGTGATGGCACTGTGTGGGTCGCTCGCGTCCTGAATCCCCTCCACCACATCGGCGATCGGCATCTCGCCGTTGGGGTTTTCGCGGATGACTCGCAGCCCGGCGCCGGCGACCACGGCGTAGTTTGCCGCCTCATCGTTGTAGACGTGCCCTTCAGCGGGGGTGATGATCTCGCCACCACGCGGCACCTGCGCCATGACCGTGACCAGGTTTCCCATGGTCCCCGAGGCAACGAAGAGACCGGCCTCCTTGCCCAGCAGGGCCGCGGCTCGCTGCTCTAGGGCGATAACGGTCGGATCGTCCTCAAAGACGTCATCGCCCACCTCAGCCTCTGCCATGGCACGGCGCATCTCAGGGGTGGGGTGGGTCACCGTGTCGGAGCGCAGATCGATACGGCCAGCCCCGCCGCCTCGTGATGCTGCGTCTGCTCCGTATCCCATAGTCGGATCCTACTCCCTCTGTCTGGTAGGCTTCGCAGTCCTGTCGCGGACCCGTGGTGTAGCGGCCCAACATGCCAGCCTGTCACGCTGGAGATCGCCGGTTCGAATCCGGTCGGGTCCGCCAGGAAACCTCCCAACCTGAAGCCCCTCCTTTACGATGCCCCCATGCCACGTGAGATCCCCGTGACCGACGGATACCCGCCTAGCGAGCGAACGCGCGTGCGCCGCCTCCCAGAGCGCGGACATTACGAGCGTGCCGATATCTACCCAGTTGTCGACGCCGCTCTCACCTGCACCGTCGCCTACCTCCTTGATGGTCGCCCGCACGCCACCGCCACGGCACACTGGCGCGACGGCGACCGTCTCTACTGGCACGGTTCGGCGGCCAGCCGCTTCCTTAAGTCTGTGGTCGGCACTGAGGTGTGCATCTCTATTCACCTGACCGACGGCATCGTGCTCGCACGCAGCGGGTTTGACAGTTCGTTCAACTACCGATCAGCCACGCTGTTCGGCATCTGCGAAGAGATCACCGGCGACGAGAAGGTGGCGCAACTCGATGTGTTCATCAACAAGTTGATTCCAGGCCGTGCGAAAGAGCTGCGTGCGTCAACCGAGCAAGAGTTAAAAGCCACCACCATGCTCGGCATGAACATCACCGAAGCATCGGGAAAGATTCGTAATGGGGGCGTGGATGACAATCCAGACGATGCACAAGAAAAGATTTGGGCAGGAGTGCTTGAGGTAAACACGTACTATGGCGCGCTCCACCCAGACGAAGATACGCCAGTGATTGCGGAGCCGAGCGCAAACCTTTCAGGGTTGACTGGCAAGAAACTGTAGTCGGAGAGGGCTCAGCCTCCGGCGATCTGCTCGCCGCCGTCAATCGTGATGGTGTTCCCTGTGACCCAGTTCATGCCTGGGGCTGAGAGAGCAACAATGGCTTGGCCAACATCATCAGGAGTGGTGAGTCGCTTTCCTGGATGCTTCTTCATCACTACGTCGATCCAGTCTTGGCTTCCTGGAATCTTGCGGAGGGCTGGGGTATCGACGACGCCTGGACGCAGCGCCGTGACGGTTGCGCCAGGCACGAGCCGCGCAAGCTCAAGGGCCAGCTGACGGCAGTGCGCCTCAACTGCGGCTTTCGCTGCGGAGACGGCGCCGTACATCGGCACCGCCTTCGAGGCGCCCTCAGATGAGGTGGCGAAGATTCGAGTCGTGTTGCCGATGAGGCCCGCTGCGTACAGGTCCTGCGTCCAATAGACAAGGGAGTGCGCCATGACGTCAGAGGTCATATCCATCTGCTTGCGGGTGATCAGCGGCGTCTCGCCGTCGGGGAGGAAGGGCTGCAGGCTGCCGAATGCAAGCGAGTGCACGACGATCCCGAGCTGAGGGGTGAGGCCAGCCGCGCGGGCAGCAGCGAATTTCTCAGATAGCTGAGTAATGACCTCGCCACGCTTCTCGTCATCGGCGGCGTTGCCGCGGATGTAGAGGGCCTCGACGCCGGTCGCCTTGACGGCAGCGATTGCCGCATCGAGCTTCTCGCCTCGGGAGCGACCCAGGTAGACGCCGCAGATGTTGTAGCCGTCCTCGGCCGCCAGGCGTGCTGTCGCCTCGCCAATGCCGCTTGAGGCGCCCAGGATCAGTGCCCAGCGCTGGACCTTTGGATCGGTTGCTCCCATTAGGCACCTCCCTCGTGCGGCGCCATGCGCCGCGTGGGTTCAGGGTAGCCGACCCACTCCGCCCTGTGCGCGTACGATCAGGGCATGGATGGCAACGGACGACTGATTCTCATGGCGGTACACGCCCACCCCGATGACGAGACGATCAGCATGGGTGGCACGCTTGCCACCTACGCCGCCGCCCACAGCCCCACCACCGATACCTATGTGATTACCGGCACCCGTGGCGAGCTCGGCGAGATCGTCATCCCAGAGCGAGACACCCCCGAAGAGCACGAACGTCTTGGCGAGACCCGCATGGGCGAAATCGCTGCAGCGATGGCGGCCCTTGGTGTGACGCATTTCGAGAATCTTGGATTCCGCGACTCCGGCATGGTTGGCGACCCAGGGAACGAGGATCCGCGGTGCTATCACCAGCACAGCACCAACAATCTCGACGACACGACCGAACACCTGGTGCACATCATTCGTCGCGTGCAGCCTGACGTGATTGCTACGTACGATGACTTTGGTGGCTACGGCCACCCAGATCACATCGCCGCCGCACGCGTTGCGCGCCGCGCGTGGGAGGTTGCTGGCGATCCAACGTGGCGCCCCGACGCTGGACCAGCATGGGCACCAAAGAAACTCTACGAAGTGCGCACACCAGATTCACAACGCGACAAGGTGCTCGCGCTGCTTGAGTCACGCGGCATTGAGTCGTGGTGGAGTGAACCGAAAGAGGCGACGCCCGAAGAACTTGAGCAGTGGCACCAGTGGCGCGCCGCCATGGCCTGCCCAGACGAACTCATCACTACGCGCGTGGACATCACAAAGCACCTTGGTGCGAAGCGCCGTGCGATTCAGGCACACGCAACGCAGATCAAGAGCGATGGTCCACTCCTTGCGCTGAGTGAGCAGGATT
>JBILBX010000079.1:0-4202 GCA_044353495.1 Candidatus Limnocylindrus sp.
GAGGCGCGCGGTACTCCATGCCGTAGCGCTCGCGCTGCCCCTCCCACTGCCCGTGACCGAGCATCGGCACGCCAGGAAGTGTCGATGCCAACGTGGCCGCAAGAAGCGCACGGTCGCCGATCCCGAACCCAACGGCGGCCGGCTCCTCATCGGGCGTGGTGAGAAAGTTCACATAGCGACGCAGCAACTCCGGGTCGTATGCCGTGGTGTCGCGCAGAATCGTGCGGTACTCCGCGTTCTTCCCGTCTCGCAGCATTGTCATGAAGGCGGAGTTGTAGACGCGGTGCATGCCGAGCCCACGGACGAAATATCCCTCAAGGAGCCAGAAGGCCTCGGCGAGCAGCATCGTGCCAGGGATCTCGCGCTCAACGCGCTCCACTACTTCGCGCCAGAACTCGCGCGGCAGTCGCTTCGCGAACTCGCGGTCGCTCAGCGCAAACTCGGAGCGCGAGGGGATCGCGGCCTCGGTGCCGCGTGCCGGGTACCAGAGGCGTCGAATGTGCTGTGCAGCGAGGGTCATCGCCGCATCAAAGCGAATGATGTCGGAGCGTCGCGCCACGGAGAGAATCTCTTGGATGACCGCCTCGCGCGCCTCTGCATTCAGGTAGTCAATCTGGGCGGTGTCCTTCCACGGCATGTTGGTGCCATCGTTGCCGTGATAGATGTACTGCAACGAGCCTTCCGCGCGGCGCTCAAAAGCGACAGCGGCATCATCACCCCGCTCATAGCCATCTTCGATGCGGATCGCGGTGCCTGGATCCTCAGAAAGGTTCTCGCCGCTGTAGCGATAGTTCTTGAACGGCGGGTGCGCAGAGGAGAGGAGGAGCTCGGGCCGTTCGTTGACCCAGCGCCCATCGATAGCGACATGGTTCGGCACCATGTCGGTGACGATGCGAATACCTACGGCGCCAGCTCGAGTGCGCAGTGCGGCGAGTGCTGCATCGCCGCCGAGCTGCTCGTCGACAACGTATTCGGCAACGGCGTACGCAGAACCTTCAGCATCAGCGTCACCAGCGTTCATGTTCATCGCGCGCGACGCGGCGCTGCGACGCCAGATGCCGATCGGCCAGAGGGCGCTCACGCCGCGCTGTGCAAGGAGGTGCAACTCCTCGTCAGGGATCTCGTCGAGACTACGAACTGGTGCGCCGTAACGCTGCGATAGCTGTGCGAGCCAGACGAGGAGATGCTTCGCCTGGATGACGACCTCGCCCATCCAAGGGGCATCGCTCCCAAAGCGCGGCGGCTCAGGGGTGCCGAGGGCCGGCTCCTCCCCGCGAATCATCGCAACGCCTCAGATCTGTGACTGCTCATCCGTGGAGGATAGGGGTGCGGAGTGGGTGATAGGCTGCAACGATGCCTGTTGAGACCGTTGCACGCTCCCTCTCGTTCATTAACTGGGTGGTGGTGAGCGGCCTTGCGGTCGGCAGCTTGGCCGCGATCCTGCTGCTCACATACCGCTCGGAGTCAACGCGGGGCTACCGAGGCTTCACCGTCTTCGCCGCCGGAGGCTGGGCCTTCCTCGCCTGGCTCGCCGATGGAGCACTCCCCACCCCCTCCGCCGATGCGCCGATCAACGCCGCCACCCCTGAGGTTGATGCACTGCGTCGACTGCTCCTCGTTCTGGTTGCCTCTCTCGCCACGCTCTGGACGCTGCGCATCGCGCGCGGGAGCGATGGCCGGCACGTCGGCCTGATCACCGTCGCCACTGCCGTTGCGGCACTCCTTGTTGCTGCGGTTGGCTGGGCACCAACACCACTCGTTGCCGTGGCGCTCGCCCTCCAGCTCTTGATCCTCGCGGCTGTCACCGGCGGCTCATTCGCGGCGATGATCCTTGCCCACTGGTATCTCGTCACGCCGAAGCTCTCTGAAGCGCCCCTCTTGCTGCTGAGTCGCACACTCGGCATCGGCATCGGCGTGCAGATTGCCCTCTTTCTCATCTGGCAACTCTTCGGCCTCGGTGGCCTTGGCGCTGGGTGGGACTTCTTCGCCATCTTGCGACTCGTGATCGGCCTCATCTTTCCAGCACTCCTCACCTACGCCGGTTGGCGCACGGCGAAGGCCCGCTCGATGGAGTCGGCAACGGGGCTGCTCTACATCGATCTCGGTGCTGTGACGACGGGAACAATTCTTGCTGCAGGCCTCTTCTTTGGCGCAGGAATCCTCGTCTAGCGCTGCGACTCCGGCGCGTTCGCACGAAGTGCGGCAACGCGACGCTCAATACGCAACAGCTCACTGACACTCCATGCCTGCGCAAAGCAGGCGACTGGCGTGAATGGCGCGTCGCCCGTTGCGTTCTCTGAAATCGTGCCAAGCCCCGCCTCGCGCAAATGCGCGCGATATGGGGCGAGCGCCTCGGTCACCAACGTAACTGCAGTGGCGCGACCGGATGGGTTCGTGAGGTCGTGTACGGCGAGGGCACTGTCGGCCCACGGTCCAATGAGCCAGAGCCAACCAAGCCCCTGGTGATAGGCACCGTCGCGCGATTTTCGGTCGCCGTCGTAGTCACCGCGATAGGCGGGATCACTCGGTGCCAGCGAGCGAATCCCGATGGGAGCGCGCAGTTCGGCGTCGGCTGCGGCGAAGGCGCGTTGCGCCTCGGCGGGAGGGATGAGGTCGCCACCAAGTCCGAGCGCAATGAACTGGTTCGGCCGAAGGGCAAGGTCATCACCATCAGGTCCGTCAACCACATCGGCAAGCCACGGCACCTCGGTGCGAATGAATCGCGCGCGGAAGCTCGTACGTACGCGATCGCCCAACTGATCCAGATCGACCGCAACGCGGGCAGCATCAGGAACCCCAGCGCCGATCGCTGGATCTCGCAGCCAGGCGCTGACGCTGCGAAGTGCGCGGTACCAGAGCGCGGAGATCTCAATCGGCTTACCGCGGCGTGGTGTGACCACCCAGTCGTCGAGCTTTGCATCCATCCAGGTGAGCTGGCGACCCTCTGCCGAGCCCACAATCAGGCCATCGCCATCAGCGCCGATCCCAAAATCGGTGCCGTCGCGGTAGGCGGCGATGATGCTCAGCAGTGTTGGTAGAAGTTCAGCGCCGAGTGTGTAATCGCCCGTCGCCGCGACGTGCGCGCGTGCCGCCTCGATGTACCAGAGCGGCGCATCAATGGTGTGGTATTCGGGCATCTCATCGACGCGATCTGGGAAGTTGTTCGGCAGCAACCCTCGGCGAACCCACGGTGCGAATGAGCGCAGCACCGTTGTGCCAATCTCTGGTCGGCCCGTTGCCAACGTCAGTCCGCGCAGGGCGATCGCCGTGTCGCGCCCCCAGTCGTTGAACCAGGGGTAGCCAGCGATCACTGACCAGCCGACTGGCGCCGCGGGATTCGCCGGTCCAGGTGTTGCGGGAATGCGTCGACGCACCAGAAAGTCATCAGCGGCAAGCACGAGCGCCTGCAGTTCGTTGCTGGCGGCGATTGCGGCGTCGGCACCGTCGCCGACCGACTGCGCACGGACGAGCAGATCGCGATCGCGCGTTTCGCTCTCGGCGAGGAGCGCCGTACCACCACCGCTCGCCATCGCGGCGAGGAGCTCGGCGGGCGGTCGACCGATCCCACCCCCCTCGGTAGCAACCAGCAGTGAGGCGCTCTCGCCAGGCTCAAGCCGCACGCTCCAGCGCAGGGGGATGGCGTAGTCAGATTGATCGGCCTCAACGCGTGCCGCATCGTGCCGATGGAAGAGGCCCCGAATCACTCCGGCATCGCTCGAAAGTGCACCGCCGTCGCAGCGAACCTGTACCTCCGGCCACGCGGAGCTCATTCGCCACGAACCCTGCTGCGCACGCTCATCGACGTGGGTCTCCGCGCAAGCCACGTCGCCAACGAGTGCATCATGGTGGTCATGCGCAGTTGCGGTGAGGCGTAGCAGCAGGTCGACGCCAGAGCTGGCGGCAGCATCAAGGCTCAACGAGAGCAGCACAGCATTCGCGCCATGCACCGCCGTGTGTCGCTCGGTCAGCGCACCAACAGTGAGCCCCCACCGCTTGGTAACGCCACCAACGCCGATTGACACGTCGGAGAGTGGTGCACCGAGCTGCGGCAAGAAACGGCCGGGATCCATCTCAAAGCTAAAGAGCGGCAACCAGTCGCCATCGGTGCGCGCCCAGAGCATTGGCGGACCGGCGAGCACCGTGCGCGCGACCGGGGGCTGCAGCGCCGCAACGAGGAGTCCGTGATAGCGACGACCTGGGGC
>JBILBX010000080.1:0-4182 GCA_044353495.1 Candidatus Limnocylindrus sp.
TGGGCTCCTCGCCGCAGTGCTCGGCGGCATCGTGATGGCGATCCCATCAATTGGCCAGGGTGCTGCGGTGCTGCCACCACTCGCGCTCTCGATTCTCGCCGCTGGCGCCTACGTGCTTCCTGGCTCGGTGGTGATCATCGTGGGCTGGCTCCTCTGTGCCACGCAGCTCGCCCCGCGCTTGATGAATGGTGTGCTGCGCCTCTCAGGAACCACCGTCTTCATTGCGGGCAGCATCGGCGGGCTCGTGGGGGGCGTCCTCGGGGCGATCTTCGCCCTGCCTGTGGTCGCTGCCGTTGCCGCAATCCGCCGCGACGAAGCGCCAAGCAGCCCGCGTAATCCCAAGCGCGCCACTAAGGACAAGCGCCGCTAATCCCCCCCTGCCACCCTGCGGGCAGGAGGTGAACCATGGATGAACTGCTCTTCGCTCGAGCCCAGATGGGTTTCAGCTTGATCTTCCACATTGTCTTCAGCGTGCTCGGGATGGCGCTCCCGGTGCTGATCGTTGGTGTTGAGTGGAAATCGCTCCGCGACCCGAAGGGCCCATGGCTTGCCCTCGCTCGAACCTGGTCGAAGGCGATGGCCGTGCTCTTCGTGATCGGCGCCGTCTCCGGAACTGCGCTCAGCATGGAGTTTGGACTTCTCTGGCCCACCTTCATGCGCCAGGCGGGTGGCGTAATCGGCCTCCCGTTTGCACTTGAGGGGTACGCCTTCTTTATTGAAGCCATCTTTCTTGGCATCTATATCTACGGATGGGATCGCCTAACGCCGCGGGCACACTGGCTCGTCGGCATCCCAATCGCCATTAGCGGCATGATCAGCGGCGCTTTCATTACGATCGTTAATGCGTGGATGAATGGCCCAGTCGGTTTTGACGTCATCGCCGGTCCGAACGGCCCGATGATTGATCAGTCCAGCGCGAACCCCATCGGCGCAATGCTCTCACCGATGGTCATTACCCAGGTTCCTCACGTGATGCTTTCCGCACTAGTCGCCGTGGGCGGTGGTGTAGCTGCGGTGTATGCATGGGCATGGTTGAAGGGCCGCACCTCGGCCTACAACCGCGCAGGCATGTTGGCAGGAGCGGTGATGTTCAGCATTGCCATTCCACTGCAGTTTGTCTCTGGACACCTTTCGACAGTAAAGATCTATGACGAGCAACCCTCAAAATTTGCAGCTGCTGAGGGGATCCTTGAAACTGGACCCAACCAGCCGATGCACCTACCGTTCGGCATCGAGATCCCGAGCCTAACTAGCCTGCTAATCAATCTTGATACCAACACGGTAGTAGTGGGCCTCAACGACATTCCAGCGACCGATCTCCCAGAGAAGCCTGAGCTCGTGCATCTTGCTTTCCAGCTGATGGTGGTTAGCGGCCTCTTGATGATGGCGGCTGCCGGTCTCTTCTGGCTCAGCATCTTGCGCAAGCGTCGTTCCGGCACGCCACTAGCGCTGCCCACGAGTCGGTTCATCTTGTGGCTCATCGTTCTCTCTGGGCCCGCAGGGTTTCTTGCGGTGGAGACAGGCTGGATGGTCACCGAGTACGGGCGTCAGCCCTGGGTGATTCGCGGTTTCTTGACGACTGCTGATGCAGTCACCAAGCAGCCAGGAATCGCAGCCACATTCGTGGCGTTCATGGCGCTCTACGCGGCGCTCGGGACTGTGCTTATTTGGGTGCTGTTGCGCCTACGAAGTGAGCATCCAGATGCACGTAAGGGGGCTTAACCATGATCCTCTCGCTCATCCACGCATCGATCGGTGATCTTACCGATCCGAACATCACCTCGATCCTTGCTGCCGGCTTAATCATCGTCGCGCTCATTGCGTATGCGGTGCTCGGCGGGGCTGACTACGGAGGCGGCGTGTGGGACCTCTTCGCACGTGGGCCACGCGCCAAAGAGCAGCGCGCGTTGATTGCGCAGGCAATGGGTCCGGTCTGGGAGGCCAATCACATCTGGCTGATCTTTGCCGTAGTCGTGCTCTTTACCTGCTTCCCAGCGGCATTTGCTGTTGTTGGCGAGGCGCTTCCTGTGCCAATCTCCATCGCCCTAATCGGCATCTCACTCCGCGGCGCGGCCTTTGCCTTCCGTGCGAGCTACTGGGCACCATCGGCGTTCCGTGATCGCATGGGCACCGTCTTCGGTGTGGCGAGTTTGATCACGCCATTCGGCATGGGCGCGGCTCTCGCAGCACTCGCATCGGGCGACATCACGCTCAATAGTGCGGGTATCGTCGACTCGTCTGTGTGGGCTGGCTGGCTTACCCCGTTTGCCATCGGTGTTGGCGCGCTGGCGCTAAGCCTTGTCGCCTATCTGGCCGCAGCATTCCTCTGCCTCGAGGCTGAAGGGAAACTGCGCGAGGACTTTCGTCGTCGCGCCCTCGGTGCCGCAGTGGCCGTTGGCATCACCGCAACGATCACCCTGCCACTAGCGTCAGATTCGGTGCCATCACTCTGGGTCTCCCTCACGCAGGGCGTTGCGCGTCCATTCCTCGGCATCGCGCCAGCCTTCGGGGTTGCCTCGCTCGTAGCGCTTTACGTACGCCAGCATCGTCTTGCTGCCGTAGCCGCGGTCGGTCAGACGGCGGCGATCCTGATCGGCTGGGGCGTCGCCTCGTATCCCTATCTAATCTTTCCTACGGTTACGCTTGCCGGAGCCGCCGCCGCACCGCAGGTACAGCTTGCAATCTTGGTAGGCGCAGCGGCTGGCCTGTTGATTTTGGTGCCGTCGCTCTGGCTCCTCTTCAGCCTCTTCAAGGGGAAGATGCCTGGCATGGTCGTTGCACCAAAGGCGACTCGACCGCGAAGGTAGCGCGCAGGTGTAGCCTCTAGGTATGCCATCGCGAAGGTAGCGCGCAGGTGTAGCCTCTAGGTATGCCATCTGCACGAACCCGATCTCGATCTGCCCCAGCCTGGCGCGGGCCGTTTCGGCATCGCAACTACCGCCTCTTCTGGTTCGGGCAACTCGTCTCGCTGGCGGGCACCTGGATGCAGTCCATCGCACAGGCCTGGTACATCACCGAACTCACGCACGAGCCGGCATGGCTCGGCATCGTTGCCGCCGCGCAATTCACTCCAGTGATGATCCTTGGACTCTTCGGCGGTGTACTCGCCGACGCGCTCCCCAAGCACCGAGCACTGATGGGCACTCAGGTCAGCCTGATGGTGCTCGCCCTGCTTCAAGCCGTGCTAGTTGCATCAGGCTTGATGACACTGCCGCTGCTGATTCTCATGGCCGTCCTGCTCGGTGTCGTGAATGCCATCGACATGCCTGTTCGCCAGTCGTTCTTCAGCGAGATGGTTCCCGAAGACGAGGTCGGTCGCGCCGTCGCGATGAACTCAGCGATGTTCAATGGCGCGCGTGTGATTGGCCCGGCGATCGGCGGCGTACTGATCGGCGTGATCGGCGTAGCCGGTTGCTTCGCCGTCAACGGCGCCAGTTTCCTTGCAGTGTTGCTGGCTCTCCTCTTTATGCGTGCTGATGAGCTCCGCCCCGCTCCGCGCACCCCACGTCCGCGAACTGTTGCCGACGTGCTCGTCAGCCTCGCCGAGGGTGTTCGATTCGTGGCTCGCACGCCGCTCATTGCCCTCTGTGTGTTTGTGATCGGCGTGATCTCTGGGGTGGCGATGAACTTCAACGTGATCATCCCGATCCTCGCGCGCAACGTGTTGGAGATCGGCGCGCCAGGCCTCGGGCTCCTGATGGCCGCAATCGGGTTCGGATCGCTGAGTGGCGCACTCGCCGTTGCCATGCTTCGTCAGCCGCGCACGGCCGTGATTATTCTTGGGGCGGGAGCGCTCGGGGTGCTCTCCATCGTGGCTGGTGCTGTGAGTGGGAGTGGAGCGCCGTGGGCGGCACTCGTTACCGGAGTGGCGCTCTTCGGTGCAGGATTCGGCGCGATCGCCATGGCAGCCACTGCAAACGCATCGATTCAGACCTCTACGCCACCAGCGCTTCGCGGTCGAGTGATGAGCGTGTATACGACGGTCTTTGCGGGGTCGACGCCAATTGGGGGGCTTGGGACGGGCGCGGTGGTTTCGCTGATTGGGGCGCCAGGCGCGCTGATCGTTGCAGGCGGGTTGGCGCTGATCGCCACGGCGTACGCGGCGGCTCGGTGGCGAACGATCCTCTAGTTAGGGGAGTCGCACGCGGCGCCAGGAGCTCTCGTTCCCAGCGGCATCAATCA
>JBILBX010000007.1:0-12882 GCA_044353495.1 Candidatus Limnocylindrus sp.
CGCCGCCGAGATCCGATCACTTGCGATCTCGGTGCTGCGCACCGCCCGTGGGCACCACATGTATGGGCCAATCGACAGCACCTCACTGCGCGAAGTGATCCGTGGCTCGCAAGAGGCGCAGCGCGCCATCGTTGAGATGAAGCTGCGCACGGCAGGGAAGAAGGGCGGCGCGAGTAGCGCTATAGCCCGCTCGAAGTCGGTCTAGCGACTCCGGCGCGCTGCCAAGAAGAGCAGCACCCCAACGACCGCGAGCGCTGCGCGCTCCGCGGCTCCAGCACCACCACCAGCAAAGTAGCCCGCGAACCCTGCGCCGTAGAGCAACACGGTGTCGATGATTAGCCGCTTCGGGTGCGCCAATCGAGACGCAGCAAAGAGCAAACTCCCAGCGGCCAAGATCGCAAATGACGGATGGAGTCGCCCCGCCACCGTCGTTACCTGCCAGCCTGGATCGGTTGGGAAGATGGTGAGCCCCACGATGCCGATGGCGGCCAGAACCAGCGCACGACAGATTCCTGCCTTACCTGGAACGCCCCAGTTGCGGGCGAGCAAAATGAGTGTCACCGCGAAGATCGCCCCGAGGCCAAGGTGAAAGAGCCAGGCCGCTGAACCCAACGCGTGTTCGGAGGCGGCATAGATCCGGGCGTCAAGCGTTTGATCGAGGAGGTCGCAGCCAAGAATTGCTGCCGCACCAAACAACACCAGCCGCTCAGCACTACGGCCACGTACGAGTGATCGAATCACAGGGCACCAACCCCAATCAGGAGGCCACCCGCAACAAGGCTCCAGCCCACAACGAGATGCAGTCGTGCACTACTCATACTGGCAAGGAGTTGTCGTCCGGCGAGTGCGCCAACGATCGCGCCGATCGTGGCGGCAACGATCGCGTTGCGAATGGCAACGTCGGCAACGATCGCGGTGATGCTCCCCGCCGTGCCATACACAACGAGGCGGGTGAGGTCGATCGCGATGGCGGCGAGGGCACCGGTGGCGGCAAAGCCGAGCGGGGTGAGGCCGGCGCGAATCAGCACCGTGCTGCGGATCGCCCCCTGGTTCCCAGAGAGGCCACCGAAAAAGCCCGAGGCGAGCGCTCCAGCGCTGACGCCAACCCTGCTGAGACCAACCGGCTGTGCGCCGCGACGCAGCTCATAGAGCGAGAGGGCGGCGATGGTGAAGCCAACCACCACCTTGACCGCAGTGATGGATTTGATCACCCCCAAGAGCGGATAGGTGGCAATCACGGGGATGCCCCCGAGCAGCTCCAGGATGAGCGCCCCGACGAGCCCTCCGGCGATCGCCCAGGGCACAAACTGCCAGGCGATTACCCGATTGATGTGTGCGCGGAAGATCACCAAGCGAATGGCACTGGCGATCAGGTGAACCAGCGCTACCGAAGCAATAGCGAGTGGCAGGGGGAAGAGCACGGCGAAGGCGGGAACGAGCACCGTGTTGAGCCCAAAGCCCGACACGATCGTGATCGCTGAGGCTCCAGCGCCGAGTAGTGCAAGGAGTAGGAGTTCCACAACCGCATCGTAGCCCGAAGGCGGCATAATCGCCCCATGAACCTAGCGCCACCGACCGACCGATTTAAGCGCACCCTTCCCGCGCGGTGGGCGGCGATCGACTTTGAGACGACCGGAATCTGGAGCCGTGATCCTTCGACTGGCGTTATTGAGGCCGCCGCGGTGATCTACGAGGGCGCGCGAGAAGTGAGCACCTGGTCGACCCTCGTCTATCCAGAGACCGCCATCTCCGACTTCATCATCAACCTGACCAAGATCACCCCCGAGATGATTGATGTTGCCGGGGTAGATCGCGGCGTGGCGCGCCAGCAGATGACCGACGCCCTGCATGGGACCGAACTGGTGATAGCCCACAACATGGAGTTCGACCGCAACGGCCTGCGCTGGCTTGGCGTTTTCGTTCCCCCCTCCAAGCAGTACTGCACCATGATCAACCTGGTTCCAGAGAGCGAGAAGTGGCCGAAGCTGAGCGAAGCGGTGAGCGAGCTCGGCGTACAGGTTGAGGGGCAGCCGCATCGGGCCGAGACCGACGCCCGCACGGCTGGACGCATCTTCATTGAGATGGTCCGACTCGGCTACTAGGCTTCAAAAGGCCGTGCCACTCTGTTGGCACAGGTGGCCGTTACGGTGGGATCGTGATGGGTCCGCGAAGGCGCTGCCAATCGCCGACCCCGTAGCGGAAGGAGTCCCAATGCGTCCTACCCCTAGCCGAGTCCGCGCCGATGTCCCCAACGAAGAGCCACAGGAGCGTGGCCGCCTCATGAGCGTCTACGTGGCGGGTGCAACCGCCTACTGTGCCTGGGGCTACCCCAGCGAGCGCCTGCTGATCACCGCCGCTCCGATGAGCGCCGAGATCGCCGATCTCATCAACAAGCTCGAGGCCCGCACTCCAGTTTTCTTGGAAGAGGCGGCCACCGAATCTGAAGAGATCGACTTCGCCGCCTCATTCGCGCGGCATCTGCCGCCAGGTACGCCGCGCCCGCTGCGCCAAGAGCCGGCAACACCGCCGTCGCTCCCGAAGGCGCTCATCGACATTCTCAAGAACCGCATCGCCAACCGAAGGAGGATCTCATGAGCACAACGCTGCGCAAGGGGTCAACCTGCCCAACCTGCAAGAAGGCGAAGCTCGTGCCGATTGTGTACGGCCTTCCGGGTTTGGAGTTGCAGCGCGATTCTGAGATGGGTCTCGTCTCTCTCGGCGGGTGCGTCGTGAGGGGCAACGACCCGGAGCTTGAGTGCCTCAGCTGCGAGGCAAAGTTCATGCGAGACGGTGAGTGGGTGCTGATCAATGAGCGATAGTCAGCCGAACGATCGACAGCGCCTCATCGGGGGACTCCTCGGCGTGATCGTTGGCGATGCCGTCGGTGTGCCGTGGGAGTTTCAGCCAGCCAACACTGCGCCACGACCGACGCCCGCCGTGGGATTCCAAACATTTGATCAACCGCCGGGCACCTGGTCCGACGATGGCTCCATGACCCTCGCCCTCCTTGAGTCACTCCTTGAAGTTGGCTGGGATCTCAACGATCAGGGGCGGCGCTTCTTGGCCTGGTTCGACGATGCGCAGTACACGGCAACAGGCGTCTGCTTCGATTCGGGTAATGCCACCACGGCGGCACTCAACCGTATCCGCGCCGGAACCCCGGCAGAAGAGGCGGGGAGCGACGGTGAGGACTCGCAATCAAACGGTGGCCTGATGCGCATCTTGCCCGTGGCGCTCATGGGTCGCGACCTGAGCGACGCAGAGCTGGTAGCCCGCGCCGAGGCTGGCACGAAGATCACCCACGCCCATCCACGCGTGGTCGTGGCCTCAGCGATCTACGTGCTCGTGGCACGGGCGCTGCTGCGAGGTGAGGCGCCTCGCCCCGCGATCGACTGGGCGGTAGCAACACTGGGAGGCCTCTACGCCAGCGCACCCGAGAAGCGGGAGTTGATCGCCAGCTGCTTGGTGCACAAGTCAGGTCTTGGGTACGCCTACGTGGCGGATAGCCTGCTGAGTGCCCTTACGGCACTGGAGCAGGGGAGCAGCTTTCGCGAGGTGGTAGAACTCGCTGTTTCGTATGGGCACGACACCGATACAACTGCAGCGATTGCTGGCGGACTCGCCGGCATTCAGTACGGTGCCGCCGCTGTTCCGGAAGAGTGGATGGTGGCGATGCGCGCCGCTCCGGGCTGGTTCATTGTCGACACACTCGCGCATCAGCTTGGTGATCGCGGGTAGCTAATCACCTGACGCCGTTAGTTGGCTGGGCCCGTCGAGACCCCCTTCGTTGGTGCATACGGCGTGCCAGGGCACGCACCCCATAGTCCGCGCATCGCGGCTCGTGCAGTAAGAGCCTCGGACTCAAGACGCTCAGAAAATGCGCCGCGTGCACCCTTGTAGAAGTACGGCGCTGCGGCACCTCGGGTGACGAGCGAAAGATTCACGAGTTCAAGTGGGCTCCAGACCCAAGCCAACATGCGCCCGTAGGTATCCTCTTGGTCAAGGTTCGGATCCGTCACGGCGATCACCGGCGCCCCTTCCGCCAGGAGGTCGGCCAACTCAAGTGAAGCGGTTGCCCCGTAGCACTCCTTCACGTCACCATCCTCTGGCGTATCAATCTGTACGAGGCGCACGGTAATGGTCTCGTCAGTAAGCTCGCAGCCGTACCCACGCGAAATGCACATATCAAACGTGTCCCCGTCAGTAATGCTGACAACGTATCCCTCGATGCTGATTGGACCATCGATAACCTGTGTCCCATCCCAGTAGGTTTCTGGCGAGATCAAGATCGGATCACGGCTCGCGCTCGGTTGGGGATCCGGGCTCGGCGAGGCAACCGCAACATCAGAGGGGCTAGGGCTTGGCGACAGCTCACTCGGGACGACGACCGGGGAGGCTGTTGGCTGGCCACATCCCACCAAGAGAAGGAGTCCAAGGAGCAGGGCAGTGGTTCTCATCACGTCTCTTTGTCAGGGTAGTCGGAAGCGCAACGCCCGACAATTGGGCCAGGTAGGGCTATTGACATTTGACATGTCATATGTATAATGCCCATATGAGCCCAAAGTCCACCCCAAAGCGCCCCCGCAAGAGCACAGCGCAAGCTGCTGCATCTGCGACTGCCGCTGAGCAGACCTATTCACTCAAAGAAGTAGCGGCGCAAGTCGGTGTCGAGCTCCGCGTTCTGCGCTCGTGGATGGGGCATCCGTATCGCATCCTGCCAGGCTTCGGTCGTGGCTCCGGCACGCGTTATCCGCAGGCTTTCCTTGATCGCGCCAAGCTGGCCCAGCGCTTGCGTGACGAGCACCTCCCACTGGCCGAGGTCGCGAATCGACTTCGTGGTGTGCCAGATCAAGAGCTTGAACAACTCCTTAATGGCGCACCAGCCCCGAGCGGCCGCGCCTCGAAGGGGAGTGCCGCCGACTATGCGGCCGCCGTCCTTAACAGCCGCGGGGTCACCGTCTCGCTGTTCGAACGCGCGAAACCCGTCTTTCAGCAGAGCTTGCCGATCAGGAAGCAGCCGCTCGCCCGCGCCGCCTGGGAGCGCATCCCCCTCTCCGACGCCATCGAGGTGCACGCTCGCCGCCCCATGACCCGCGAGGAGAATCGACTGCTCGACGACCTATTAAAGGAGGCGGAGCGGATCTTTGGTCCCCAGCCCCGGGGCAACTCGTAAGGGGTTCGCCGCGTCGACCCCTCGTAGTGGAGCCGCGGCGGCGGGGCTGACCCCGTTATCTCATCAGATCAAAGGCCCCAGATGGGGCGTAGCAGGAGGGTCAATATGACCAGCAAGAAGTCCGGTGCCGCAGGCACCCTGTTCGAAATCGAGGGGGACCGTCTCCTCGCCCGCACCGCGGCGCACAGCTCGCGCTTTATCAAGCTCACGGTGGTAGCACCACCAGTTACGAGCAAGCGCGCACGCCCAGCTGTTCGTATCGGTTTTGTATTGGATCGCTCGGGCTCCATGCAGGGTGATCCAATCCGCAACGCCCGTAAGGCGATCCTTGACGGCATCGACATGCTCTCAGGGCGCGATGAATTTGCGGTCGTCTCGTTTGATAACCAGGTAGAGACCCATCTGCCGCTGACAGGGGTAACCGAGGGTCAGCGTGCTGCAAAGTTGGCGATCCCAGCGATTGAGGCGCGAGGCAATACCAATCTTTGCGACGGCTTCCTCACGGGGGCCAAGGAGATTGGTGGCGTCGCTGGCGAAGACATCGTTCGCCGGGTGATTCTGATCTCTGACGGGCACGCTAATGCGGGCGTCACCGATTCAGCGACGCTGGCGCGTCACGCCTCCGAGCTGCGCGCGCGGGGCGTCAGCACCGCAACGCTCGGCATCGGCGACGGTTTCGACGAGGCCCTGATGTCGGCGATTGCGAATGGCGGTGGCGGACCGGCGCAATACGCGGGCGACCCTGACCAGATCGGCGCCGCGATCGCGGAGTGCATCGGTGAGGCGCTCGAGGTCACCCTACGCGACGCACATGTGGTGATTACCGTGCCGGGTGCTGACATTGAGTTGCTCAGCGCTGGTGACGTGACGTCGCGCCGTGGAGAGCTGCGGGTGGCGCTTGGCGACTTGGCCGAGAGCCAGGAGCGCGAGGTCGTTCTGCGGGTCCGCCTGCCGCTGGGCAGCGAGGCGGAGCAGATTGGCCTCACCGCCGTGCTCACCGGGCGCGACGACGCGGGGAAGGTGCACCTGGAGCAGGAATACACCTGGACCTACGCAGGTTCAGCTGAGAACGACACACAGCCCCGTAACCGAGTGGTCGATCGGGTGGTAGCCCAGCTCTTTGCCGCCGAGGCCCGTGAGCGGGCAATTGCCCTTAACCGAGAGGGCGACTATGAACGCGCTCAAGCGGTCATGGTGAAGGTTGCTCGCCGTATTGCGACGTATGCCGGAGATGATCGCGAGCTGGCAAAGCTGGTCACTGATCTCCTCCGCGAGGCGGAGCAGTGGAGCCATCCTGCACATGAGCGATTCCGCAAGGAATCATTTCACGTCGCCATGTACCAGATGCAGTCGCGTATGGTGGATGGATCAGCTCGGAAGCGCGATCGCCGTTAAGCGGTAATCACTCAACAGCAAATAAGAGACCCCGCACCTTGCGGTGCGGGGTCTCTTGTCGTTCTAACGAACGTCGCGTGTCGCGCGCGAACGCGCGATGCGATTCGGCTTACTTGCCGAAGATGCTCCAGCCGGTCGAAGCGGCAGGAGTCGCAACAGCAGGCTTCGCAGCCTTCTTCGACTTCTTGGCCTTCTTCGCCTTAGGGGCTGCCTTCTTGGCGGCCTTCTTTGCGGTCTTCTTGGCAACCTTCTTCACTGCCTTCTTGGCGGCCTTTGGAGCAGCCTTCTTTGCAGCCTTCTTGGCAACCTTCTTCACCGTCTTCTTCGCGGCCTTCTTCTTGGCGGCAGGCTTCGCAGCCTTCACAGCCTTGACAGCCTTCTTCGCGACCTTCTTGACGGCCTTCTTCTTCGCCTTCTTAGGGGCGGTTGGAGCGGCGGCGGCGACGGCGGCAACTGCAGCCTTCTTCGCGACCTTCTTCTTCTTGGCAACTGCCATGTGTTTCACCTCATTAAACTCCCCAGGCGTTTGTCGCCCGGACGACCTATAGCGTGCCAGACTCACGCGGATTTGTGAAGCGGTCGTCGCGCGCGGCAACTCGGTGGCGGCGTATCGGCGGCCAATTTTTCGGCAGGGGGCGGTGCAGGGTTAGGCGGCGGGGGCGGTCGGGGCGTCGGGTTGGCGCGGCGGCAGGTGGATTCCCGCCAACATGCAGCGGACCGAACCCCCCGATCGTTCGATGGTTGGAATGGCGATCGCCAGCATGCGGGCCGAGGTTTCAATGGCGGCGATCTGATCGGGGCGGAGGGCGGCGAGGGCCCGCGTCGAGAGGGTAAAAATGCGCCCGCGGCTACCGGTGAGCTCCAGTCCGTTCCCCGCGAACTCGGCGACCTGGCCTCGATCGATCTCGATCACGTCGCGCCCGGTCTCGCCCAGCCGAGCGGCAATTCGTGCTCGTTCTACGGGGTCTGGGATGTTGCTGAGCCCCGCCACGACGAAGTCGGTGGCGATCGAGAGCACAACATTCGTGTGGTAAATCGGCTGTCCCGCCTGGTCAACGGTGTCAAAGACCTCGGCGGTGTAGCCCATCGCCTCGCACCACTGATCAAGGACCGCCTCGTTGGCGCGCCCCGATCGTGCCATGTAGGCGATGCGGTGCACATGGTCGAGAACGAGGGCACCCGTCCCTTCTAAGTAGCGCCCCTCAAGTTCAACGGGGCTCAGGTCAAGCACCTGCGAAACGCCGTAGCGCTCGCGTAGCCCCTCCACCACGTCGCCGCGCCGTTCGCGTCGGCGGCTGGGGGCGGCCATTGGGTAGAGCACCACCCGGCCATCGTCATGGGTCGAGATCCAGTTGTTCGGGAAGACTGAATCGGGGGTATCGATCCCGTCGCGGTCGTCGAACATCACCACGCCGACCCCCTCACCACGGAGGGCAGCCGCAACCACGGCAACCTCGATCTGGGCCTGGGCGGCGACCGTTTGGCGCTCGGCAACGTCGGCAACGCCGGCCGACTGAAAAGCGTTGTCGGTGGCGGTCTCTGGGTTGGGCTGGAAGGCGGCGGGTCGAATCATCACCACCGCCGCGGGGGCCTGGGTTGCCGAGTGCGGCGCGGCGGGGGCGTTGGCACGCTTGCGACGCAGGTCGCGATCAATCAACGCCTGGCGCGCTTGATGCACGAGAGCGGTGGCGGCGAGTGCGCCGAGCGCACGAAGTGCCACGTCATGAATGTCGATGCGGAATGGTGGCGTGATCCCCGACATGTTCGCCCAGCCCTCATTGATCTCCACGCCAACCGCCACCGCGGCGAAGACGATCCAGAAAGTGGTGCGAAGCCGCTGCTGAAAGATGATGAGCACGGGGAGGACGGCAGTAAATCCGATCAAGAGCTGGTCAAGGGTCCATGAGGTGAGAACGAGCCTGGTGTCAAGTTGAAGCAACGGAATCAGTCGAATGGCTTCGTCGCCTGGCGCGGCACGTTGGTAGTCGTTGCCAACTCGGATCGCTGCAGCGATTGGGCCAACGTTGGTAGAGGCGTAGATCAGCAAGAACGTGATGAGTCCGCCCACCTGGGCGCGGCGGCGCCTCACTGTAGTGGTGTATTGCAGAAGGAGTGACATGACGAACACGATGAGCGCGATGGGAACGAGCACCATCCACACTGGAATTGTTTCAAACATGCGGAGAAGGATAGGCGACCCTTCGCCCCTTAGCCCCAACGCGCGTTAGCCCACCCGTTCCCTGCGGCCGAGCCGCCCTGCCGTGAGCGGGGCAATGCGCTGGGCGACCAGATTCGCCACCTCACCGGTGCGCTCGAGGCGCCCCTCAATAAGGAGCAGCGATGCGCCGCGTACGGCATCGCGCATGCGCGGCCAGTCGCTGTGACGAATCGTCACGTTAGCGATGCCGGTCTCATCTTCGATCGCCAAGAAGACGGTGCCGTGCGCGGTGGGTGGGCGTTGACGACTGAGTAGGAGGCCGGCGATACGGGCGTGGCCAGGCGGCTGGTGGCGCAACGCCGCAACCGTCAACGTGCCCGTGGCGGTGAGGCGCTCGCGCCAGAGCTCGATCGGCTGCAGCTTCGGGTCGGCACCGACCAGACCATGGGCATCGCTCAGCGCCTCGATGGCGCTGACGGGGGTGAGCTCGCTCGGCGCGGCGACGGTAGGGAGCGGGAGTGCCGCCCCCGCCTCGGCCGCCTGCCAGAGCAGGTCGCGCCGTGGCACGCCGAAGGTGTCACAGGCGCCGGCGCGAATGAGGCGCTCCAACGCGCTCAGCGGCAGCCCAGTGCGCCGCGCGAAATCATCGAGACTTACAAAGGACCCGCCACGCTCGCGCTCCGCCACCAGCCGTTGTGCCGTAGCGCTGCCCACGCCGCGAACCATGTTCAGCCCGAGTCGCACCGCAACGCTGCGCGCACGTTGCGATCCGGCAATCGCGCGCTCAGCATCGCTTGGCGTGACGATGAACGGATCGGCCGTGATCGGTTGCAACTCACCAACGAGCGGTTCGGTGACGGCGTCGATGGCGGAGCGATTCACGCAGACGGGCTCCACGCAGACGCCGTGGCGGCGCGCGTCGTGAATGAGCGCCTCGACGGGGTAGAAGCCCATCGGCTGCGCGCGAATGAGCCCGGCCAGGTAGTGCGCCGGATAGTGGAGGCGTAACCAGGCGCTCTCGAAGGCGGTGCGCGCGAAGGCGGCGGCGTGCGACTTGGCGAAGCCAAACGAGGCGAAGGCGGCGACGCGCGTGAAGAGCTCCGCCGCATCGGCTTCGCGCATGCCAACCGTGGCGATGGCGCCGTCAACAAAGCGCGTGCGCAGGAGCGCCATCTCGCGCTCCGATCGCGCCGAGCCCATCGCGCGGCGAAAGACATCCGAGGCACCCGGGGTGAATCCGGCGACTTCAATGGCGATGCGCATCACCTGTTCTTGGTAGAGGATCACGCCGAGCGTCTCGTCGAGAATCGGTGCGAGTGATTGATGCGGATACGTCACTGCCTCAAGACCCGCGCGGCGACGCAGATACGGATGCACCGCATTCCCTTGAATCGGCCCCGGGCGAATGATGGCGACCTGTGCGACCAGGTCGTCCATCTTTACGGGGCGAGTGCGCGGCAGTGACTGCTGCTGCGCGCGACTCTCGATCTGAAAGACGCCAATCGTGTCGGCGGCGCCGATGGCACGCCAGACCTCGGGGGTCTCCTCGGGGAGGGCGTCGAGGTTCGGCTGGGTGCCGAAATCGTGCTCAATCAGCGTCAGGGCGTCGGTGATGGCGGTGAGGATGCCGAGGCCGAGCAGGTCGAGCTTGACGAGCTTTAGCGCCTCGATGTCGTGCTTGTCGAACTGCAGCACGGCGCGTCGCCCATCACTGGAGCGCTCCACGGGGGCGAGCTCGTCGAGCGGCTCGGCGGTGGCGACTACGCCCCCAGGGTGCAGCGAGCGGTGGCGGGGGAGCCCGTCAATTTCGGCACAGAGGCGCAGCCAGCGACTCCAGGCACCCTCGCCGCTGCCCGCCGCAAGGAGGCGGCCCCAGCGCGCATCGGCGGCAAGGTCGAGGCCGATCTGTGCCGGGTCGCCCGTCTCGAGGCGACGCGCCGCCTCGTCGACCAACTCCTGCGGCAGGCCGAGCGCCAACCCCACGTCGCGCGCCGCCGACCGCGCGCGATACGTAATGAACGTACAGACCATCGCCACGTGCCGCGGCCCGAATCGGTCGAGCACCGCATCGATCACCTCGTCGCGTCGGTCTGAGGCAAAGTCCACGTCGACGTCGGGGTACGACTCACGACCCTCATTCAAGAAGCGCTCGAAGATCAGGTTGTGTCGAATCGGGTCGACGCGCGTAATGCCGAGCAGATAGGCGATCACCGAATCACCGGCGCTGCCGCGACCCTGCGCCGCAATGCCGTTGCGATGCGCACCGCGCACGATGTCGGCACACAAGAGAAAGAATTCGGCGAGCCCCGTGCGTTCAATCGCCGCAAGCTCGTTCGCAATGCGGCGCGCCAACTCGTCACCGCCCTCGGGGTAGCGGCCGGGCACACCCGCCCACACCTGTCGTGCCAACTCCTGGTCGGCACTCACCCCCGCCGGCAGATCAATGCCTGCGAAGCGCACGCGCGCAAAGTCGAGGTGTAGATCGGCCCGTGATGCAATCTCCACCGTTCGCGCAACGGCCGCCGCCCACGATGGCTGCATCGCCAACACCTCAACACCAGAGCGCAGATGCGCATCGGCGGCGGCGAAGCGCAGCGGGCCGAGCCGCTCCATTGCAACACCGTGCCGAATGGCGGTAACGGTGTCGAGCAGTTCGCGTTCGCTCGCCGCAGCACAACGTGGCGCGGCACTCGCCAACAGCGGCAGGCCACACGCGGTGGCGAGGTCGATGGTTTCTGCAAGCAACCAGGCACCACCAGGAAGCTGTTGGTCGACGAGCTGCAGGTGCAGCGATCCACCAAACGCTGCGAGTCGCTCGGCGGCGGCGCGCGCGCCAGCACGGTCGCCCGTGGCGAGGCGACGGCTGATCTCACTCTCAACAAAGGGAGAGACGACCAGCAGCGACCCCGGCCGCTCCAAACAGTGCTCTTCAAGGAGCGCGTGGGTGAGGCGCGTCACCCCTTTACTGGCGGCGAGGTTCGACCGGCTCAGTAGGCGCGCCAACGAGCGGTACCCCGTCTCGTTCGTGGCCAGCAGCATCAGGCGCGGCCCCAGCTCGGCATCGGCCACCCCACGCCGCTCGGCGTGCGGCACGAGTTCGTTGAGGTGTCGTCGTTGTCGCGCGGGGAGGGGGCGATCGGGACGCCCATCGACCGCACTCGATTCAGCACCAGCACCAGAGCCAGCAGCACCGACACGCGGCAGTGGCAGCACCACGCCATCGCGATCGGGGACCGCCGGGTCGGCCATCTCAAACTCCACGCCGAGCAGCGCCGGCAGCGAAGCGGCTTCGGCGGCGCGCACGAAGCGCACCGCGCCAGAGAGCGAGCCTTCATCGACCAGGGCAAGTCCGTTTAGGCCGAGGGCAACCGCCTGCTCCACCAACCCCTCGGGCGTGGCGGTCGCGCGCAGAAAGCTAAAGGCCGAACGCGCATGCAGTTCGGCAAACGGCACCAGCGGAATCGGACGCGGCGCATCAGTCAAAGATGCGCTCAAGGAACCAGTCTCCCGTAAAGAGATCTTGGAAGATCAGCGCCAACCAGGTTGACCCCACAACTTTCACATACGCGCGATCAATAGGATTCGCCAGCCAACGCTCACTGACGCGCCACTCCTCTACGACCGAGACGTGATCAAAGTTCCGATCAAGGCGAACGATCCTTGGGCGACCAGCGCTATCGAGCGTCACGTCAATACGCTTTGGTGGACGAAGCACGCGCGTCACTCCTGCACCTCGGGGTGTGCGCGCCGCCAGGCAACGCGTCGTTCACTGCGCGCGTCGTCGCTATCGAGCACGTCGCCCTGCATCACGCGGTCGGCGCCGTAGCGCACGGCGATTGCGGCGGTGCTCCAGGCGAGTCGATCAACGCGCGGCGAGCGCGAGCCGAGCAGTGTTAACTGATCACCGGCGGCGGGGAGCACACCGTCGAAGCGCAGCTGGGCGCTGATCACACCGTCATCACCGAGGCCGCGCAAGAGTGCGCGCTCCAACGAGGCGAGCAGTAGGCGTTCGATCTGCGTGCGGTCGGCGCTCGGCACGGGGAGTCGCGCCACGGCGCGCACGGGGGCGGAGCGTTCGCGCGCGAGGTGGAGTCGCGCAATGCCCACCGCCGCACCGTCGCGTCGCACGCGCATGAGGAGCTCGTCGAGCAGCCGG
>JBILBX010000081.1:0-4110 GCA_044353495.1 Candidatus Limnocylindrus sp.
TAACGACGCTCCTTGCGCAAGGTGCCTATCTGATCTTCGGCCTCTTCTTCTACGTGCGCCCCGTGCGGCGAGCCGCTGCAGACCGAGCCGCAGCCGGCGCCTGATTGGCGCGTGCGGGCTTCGCACGCAATGATGTACTGATGCAAATACTGCAGGTTGACGGGCTCTCGCACTCGTTCGGCGAACGAGACGTGCTGCGCAACCTTTCGCTCTCCATTGACGCAGGCGAATCGGTGGCGCTTCTAGGCGCTAACGGATCGGGAAAGTCAACGCTCCTGCGCCTGGTCGCCGGACTCCTCACGCCAACGGCTGGGCAGATCGCGCTCGTTGGGAGCGCGGCGGCAGCGGGTCGCACTGAGGTCGGCATCGTCTTTCAGGAGGCACGACTTCTTCCATGGCGCACGGTGCTCCGTAATGTGACCCTCCCCCTGGAGCTGGCGGGCGAGTCGCTCACGAGTGCACGCGTGACAGCCAAGGCGGCGCTCGTGCGCGTTGGCGCAGGTGGGCTGTTCGATCGCAGTCCTGGTGAGATTTCGGGGGGAGAGCGTGGTCGTGTGGCACTTGCCCGCGCGCTCGTTCGACGACCGTCGCTCCTACTGCTCGACGAACCGTTCGCGGCGCTTGATGCCATCACGCGCGCCCGCCTCGATGACGAACTGCCTGAGCTGGTTGCGGGGGCGGCGACGCTGCTTGTAACGCACGACGTTGCAGAAGCACTGCTCGTTGCCGACCGCGTACTGGTGCTCGGCTCCGATGGAGCAATTCAACTCGAAGTGCCAGGCCTGCGAGGCCAACCAGCAACTGGGCGTCGCGCCGCACTCCTCTCGCCTGATGGAGCCGCGCGACAGACGCGCCTCTACGCCGCCCTTGATTCGGTGTCGCATGGGTAGGCTGAGTCAACTCACCCCGCTCGCCGTCGCCGCTCTCCTGCTCTCAGCATGGGAAGTTGCGGTGCGCATTTTCGCTGTGCCGCAATTCATCCTCCCCGCGCCATCGGTGATCGCGTTGCGATTCGCGGAGGCGTGGGCCGACGGCACCATGCTGCGCCATCTTGTGCCCACCGTGACCGAGGTGACGATCGGCGGCTTGCTTGGCGGCGGACTCGGCCTCGTGATCGGCGTCACGCTTGGACTCTCTGGCTCTGCTCGCCGTGTCGTCAGCCCCTACCTCGTTGCGGCGCAGTCGACGCCAATTCTTGCGCTCGGCCCGGTGCTCGTCCTCTGGCTCGGGCCAGGGCTCGCCGCAAAGGTCGCCGTCTGCGCGCTGATCACGCTCTTCCCAGTTGCCATCTCGACGCTCGTCGCCGTGCGCGATGTTGATGCCGGAACACTTGAGCTGATGCGCTCACTCGGGGCAACGCGCTGGCAGAGCCTTCGGTACGCGCGACTCCCTGCGGCACGTAGCGGCATCCTTGCCGGGGCACGCGTTGCCGCAACGCTCGCGGTGGTCGGGGCGATTGTTGGTGAGTGGCTCGGCGGCACTGCAGGACTTGGCGTACTTCTCAATCTTGCGCGGGGATCACTCTTCGATACGCCACTCCTCTTTGCCGATCTGTTGCAGATCGCGATCGTTGGTGTGAGTGCGTATGCGATCGTGCTTCTTTTTGAGCGGGTATCATCAAAAAAGATCGCGTAATGCGATCGCAAGCGTAGGGGGTTATCTATGAAGCAGATTTTGGTAGCACTACTCGGTTCTCTCGCAGTGGTTGCCGCTGGGTGCACATCGAGCGCCTCGCCGACACCATCAGCATCGGCTTCGGTGGCCCCCGTAAAGCTCACGGTCGGACTCGGCTACATCCCCGGCGTTCAGTTCGCCCCCTTCTATCTGGCGCAGCAAAGCGGCGCATATGCAGCTGCTGGCCTTGAAGTAACGCTGCAGAATCAGATCGATCCTGACCTGATCAGCCTTGTCGGCAGTGGCGGACTCGATCTTGCCCTCGCCGACGGCACCAGCATGATCCCTGCTGTTTCGCAGGGAATTCCTGTCCGCTATCTGGCCACCATCTATGGTGTACTGCCAAACGTTGTGATCGCGCGAACCGATTCGGGGATCATGAGTCCAGCTGACCTGAAGGG
Organism: Candidatus Limnocylindrus sp.; assembly: GCA_044353495.1. Classification (GTDB taxonomy): domain Bacteria; phylum Chloroflexota; class Limnocylindria; order Limnocylindrales; family Limnocylindraceae; genus Limnocylindrus. The sequence continues at coordinate 2,076 of JBILBX010000081.1, forward strand.
GAAGCGCGTTGGCACGCCAGGCCAATACGGTTCGGGATACCTGACACTGCTCGGCATCCTCGACGAGGCATCGCTCAGCATTGGTGATGTATCGCTCGATCTCTACCCCGATTTCGGGCAGACGCAGGCGCTCATCAGTGGTGCCGCCGATGCAACAACCGGATACGCCAACAACGACCTGGTGCAGGCACAAGCGGCAGGGATTGAGGTGGAAGTCTTCTACGCATCCGCCGCAGCCCCATTCGCAGGGCCTGGCCTCATCTCATCGCCAACGACCATTGAGAACAAGCGTGATGCAATCCGTGCCTTTATCGCTGCAACGCTCGAGGCGATGCGACAGATTGCAGCGAACCCAGAGCTCGGCGTTGATGCGGCTGCGAAGGTAGTTCCTGAGGTCGCAGCGACACCTGCGGCCCGTGCGAGCTCCCTCGCTGTTATGAAGGCAACGGTTGACGTCTGGGCCGGCCCACTGCAAGAGAGCGCCGGTTACGGGGCGATCAGCGTTGAGGGCTGGGAGACGTCCATCAACTTCATGCGCTCGATCCCTGGCCAGAAGGTGCTCGACGGACTGAAGGCGAGCGATATCGTCGACGAGTCGCTACTCCCGTAGCGTGACCGCGTCTAGACGAGCGGCCACGGGAGTGGCGGCCAGTCGGGGCTCGGCTCTGGGAAGCAGTCGGTCGCAGCGAGGTCGTTGAGGCGCGCCGCCATCGCATCAATCTCCTCCCCGTCGAGGATTGGTGCGAGTTGGGCACGTAGCGCTCCGTTATCGGTCAGACCCTGAACGCCGCCAGCGATGATTGCGCGTTCCTCATCGGTGAACGCCATGCTGCGCCACGCCCACAGCACGGTGCGTAGCTTCGGCTCCACGGCGAAGGTGACGCCGTGATCAACACCAAGGATGCGGCCGTCAGGGAGGGGGAGGATGTGCCCACCCTTCCGGTCGCCGTTGTTCACGATTGCGTCAAAAAGGGCGAGACGGCGCAGCCCCTCGTCTGAGGCGTTGACGAGATCGACTGCACGCCGCACGCCGGCGTGGTCAATCCAGAGCTGCACCGCACCCTCACCCGCAGGGCCATCGCGCAGGATCGTTGGCGGCACAACGCCGAGCCCTAGGGCCTCGCTCACAAGATACGCAGCAGCCTCGCGCGCCGCGAGGCTTCCTTCAGGGAAGTCCCAGAGCGGCAGTTCGCCGCGAATTGGCTTGTAGATCACCTGCAGTCCGCTGTCGATCTCACAGAGGAAGCTAGCGTTACTCGCCTCGGCGATGCGTCCGATCGGCGTGAGATCGTTTGAGATCTGCATCAAGCGAAGCGCCTCGTCGATCTCAACGAGACCTGCGGTGGTGGGGAGAGCTCCGCGCCAGTTCGGTGTCGATGCTGCGCCGGTCACCTCAGTTGAGGAGTGCAGCCTTGCGTGCGCAGCGATGGCCGCGCGGATCGAGCGGCACGCCGCAGTTCGGGCAGATCGGTCGGCCCGCAGCCGCGAGCTGGAGCGAGTTCTCTGCAAATTCAAGGGCGGAGGCAATGCTGAGCGATACGCGCAACACATCTGGGCCGTCGGGGGCGTCGTTGATTGGTGGGGGAGCGGCGGCATCCTCAACGCTCATGTCGTCGCGGAACTCAAGGATGAGGCGCGTGAGCAGCGGATCCCAGGCGAGGGCGATGGTGCCGACGCGGAATTCAGCGGTGAACGGTTCGGCCAGTGCCGGCAGCTTGCGCGGAAGGGGGAGCGGTGCGCTCGGTAGTTGCACGCTGCCACCCTCGCTGAGGTCTTTCAGCATCTCAACGATCCTTCGTGAGAGCACTGCAATCTGACTCTTCTCAACAACGACGGTTGCGGCGATGCCGCCCCCGATCGCCTGTAGATGAAAGGTGCGCTGCCCGGGCTCACCAATCGCGCCAGCAATGAACTGGTCGGGTGGATCGAAGCGGATGATCCTCCGCGCCATCAGTTTTCGCCGCGCAGACGCCCGAGGAGTGATGGTCGCTTCGGCTTATCAACGAGACCGGCAGCGGCTCCCTCTGCTGAGAGG
>JBILBX010000082.1:0-4109 GCA_044353495.1 Candidatus Limnocylindrus sp.
GAACCGGTGGTCTCTGCCTTGAGAGGGCAGTGTCCTAGGCCGCTAGACGAATGCGCCCCGAGTGCGGGCCGTGCCCGGATGCAGATGATACCGATCGGGGCGCGATGCGTCCAACTAAGAGGCCGGGAGTCGTTTTGGACCCTGCGTGTAGGGTTAGTGCATGAAGAGACGAGTCGCCCTAGTAGCCTCCCTCGCCCTGGTGCTGGCTGGCTGCGGCTCAGGGCTCGATGCGATCCACGGATCGCCCAAGGCGACCCCCACCGACTTCGCCGGGTTGACCAAGCGATTCTCCAAGTTCAACCTCACCGTCGATGCGGTCGTGAGTGGCGATGCAGGGTGCACCGATCAGGGGCTCGCCCCGATGGCGATCTCCTTCACGATCGCTGGCCTTGGCGAGGCTAGTCCCCTCCCCGCCCGCCTCTACCGTTTCCGCAATGACACCTCGTACACCAAGCTGCGTGCCACGGTCGATACCTGCGCTGCGGAGTGGGTCACCGATCCTGCGGGGCTCTTGATGATCGACGCCACGCCGTACGTGCTGGTGCTGGAGGGGGCGACCGATCAGGCCTTCATCGATGCGCTGCGCACCTCGCTCTACGACGCAGCGGGGAACTAGACCTCTTCTTTTACCGTGCGCGGCGAGGCGCCCGCGCTGCGCGGCACTGCAACCTTGATCGCACCCTTCACGAAACTCGCCTTGATCGAGTTGGCGGCAGCGATCTCTTGCTCCTCTACGGAGAGGATGCCGTGCCGGCCGAGGGCAGCGAGCTCGTCGCGAATGTAGGTTTGCAGCATCTCGGGGCCGTCGGTGCCGATCACGTAGCGCACCTTGTTCTTGCGCAGCGCGTCAAAGATCTGGCGGAACTCATCCCAATCCTTCACCACCTGCGTCATCAGGTTCGACGTTGGGCAGATCTCGAGAACGATCTTGCGCTCGGCGAGCGCCTTCAGCGTCTTCGGGTCTTGCACCGACTTCACGCCGTGACCGATGCGATCGGGCTCGAGGTTCTTGATCACGTCGAGCACCTCGCTCACGGGGCCAGCCTCGCCCGTATGCACCGTGATGCCGAGGCCGGCGAGTCGAGCTCGGCGGAAGAGCTTCTTGTATTCGGCAACCTTGAAGTCCTTGGACTCTGGGCCGGCCACGTCGATGCCAACGATGCCACGGCTCTTCCAGGCAATCGCCTTCTCGACGATGATCTCGTTCTGCGCGTAGGTGAAGCCGCGGTCGAGGCAGAGGATGAGACCTGGCATCACTGGATACTCCAGCGCGGCACGGTCGGCACCACGGATTGCCGCAGCAATGATGTGATCGAGGTCCTGCTCGCCGTTGCGATTTCGCTTCATCGGATTGAAGCGCAGCTCCATGGTGGTGATGTGGTTCTTGCGATAGGCACCAGCAACCACCTCGTACACCGATCGCTCCACGGCGATTGGTGATGACTGAATCAACTCGGTCCAGTGGAAGAGGTCAAGGTAACCGTTGAAGCTACGCGTGCGCTTTGCACCTGCGGTGATCATCTTGCGGAAGGCCCAGTAGTCCTTAGACGGAAGGCGAATCCCCTGCGAGTGCGCGATCCCCCACATGATCGCTGGCGTTACGGAGCCGCCCAAGTGGCAGTGCAGTTCGGCGAGCGGAATGCGCGGGCTGAGCGTGGTGCTGCGGCTCATGCGCTGGCTCGCTCGGCGCGGCGGCCGCGTAGCGCTGGGGAGCCGGCCGGCACCTGGTCTCGCGCGTGATACGAGCTGCGCACCAGCGGCCCCGACTCCACATGCTTGAAGCCGAGCGCCAACGCCTCGTCGCGCATCTCGTTGAACTCTGCAGGGGTGTAGTAACGCACCAGCGGCAGGTGCTCGGCGGTTGGGCGTAGGTACTGGCCAATCGTCAGCACGTCGCAGTCAACGGCGCGCAGCGCCTGGAACGCTTCGGTAAGTTCTGCGCGCTCCTCGCCAAGGCCAACCATCAGCGAGCTCTTGGTGTGCACCGGGTTGCCAAGTTCTGTCGCCATCTCCTTGGCGCGGCGAATCACCTCAAGCGAGCGCTCCCAGCGGGCGCGCTTGCGCACCGGCTTCTGGAGGCGCTGCACCGTCTCCAGGTTGTGGTCGACGATGTCGGGGGCGGCCTCCATCACGGCACGGAGTGGCTCCTCGCGGCCGTCGAAGTCGGGGATCAGCACCTCAACGCCCGTGTCGGGTGCCAGAGTGCGGAGCTCACGAATGGTGGCGGCGAAGATCGCGGCGCCACCGTCGGCAAGATCGTCGCGGGCAACGCTCGTGACGACGACGTGGTCGAGGTTCAGCGAGGCGAGCGCCTCAGCCACACGGCGCGGCTCATCAAGATCAAGGCCGTCCGGACGACCGGTCTTCACGGCGCAGAAGCCACAGGCGCGCGTGCAGGTGTCGCCGAGGATCATTACTGTCGCGGTCCCCTGCTCCCAGCACTCGCCAATGTTTGGGCAGCGCGCCTCTTCACAAACGGTATTCAGGGTCTGCGTGCGCATCAGCGACTGCAGTTCGCGATAGCGTGTGCCGCCTGGTGCCTTGGAGCGAATCCACTCTGGGTGCTTGGAGGCGACGAGAATCTCTTCGGTGTGGCTCGGCGCAGCGCCAAGCATTGGCAGCTGTCGACCGATCAGTGGCGAACCGGCCATTAGAAGTTCACCGAGCGGCCGAGCGACACGAGCGCCGCCTCGCCGAGCACTTCGCTGAGCGTTGGATGTGGATGCGTGGTGCCGCCCACCTGTTCGGCGGTTGCACCAAGTTCGAGCGCCAGGCTCGCCTCGGCGATGAGATCGGTCACCTTTGGCCCAACCATGTGTACGCCGAGCAGTGTGCCGCTCTCGGCGTGTCGCAGTACCTTGCAAAACCCGTCGCTGTCGCCACCGATGTGCGCCTTGGCAATCGCGGCAAACGGCATCACGCCCGCAACGAATGGCACGCCGTCGCGCTCGAGCTCTTGCGTGGTGGCGCCAACCGAGGCGACCTCGGGGCGACAGTAGGTGGCGCGTGGCTGCTTCGTGTAGTTCATGGCGTGGATTGGCTGGCCAGCAATCGCGTGGGCGGCGATCAGCCCCTCGTGCGCGGCAACGTGCGCTAGCTGCAGCCCACCGATCACATCGCCGACGGCGTAGAGGTGCTCCTGCTTGGTGCGCATCTGCGCGTCAACAGTTATGAAGCCGCGCTCAACGGTGGCTGCGGTGTTCTCGAGACCGATGTTGCCGCTATTCGGCACGCGACCAGCGGCGATGACGAGCAGGTCGGCACTGAGCGCCGTTGCGGTACCCGTGCCGTCGACTGGCTCAATGCTCAGCGTCACACCGTCGGCGCTTCGTACCAGGCTCCCCTCGGTGATGCGGTGTGCGACGTGAATGGCGATGCCCCGCTTGGTGAAGGCGCGCGCGAGCTCTTTCGATGCGTCGCGATCTTCGAGTGGCACGAGGGCGGGCAGCATCTCAACAATGGTTGTTTCGGCACCGATGTCGCGGAAGTAGGAGGCGAACTCGCAGCCAACGGCGCCGCCGCCAACGACGATGACGCGCTTTGGATGGAGCGCCCCCGTGACGATGTCGTCACTGTTCACGACGATCTTGCCGTCGGTCTCAAGTCCTGGAATGCTGCGAACGCTTGATCCCGTGGCAACCACGATGTCGGTTGCGGTGATGGTGCGCGCTTCGCCGGTTGGTTGGCCGGCCTCGTCGACGAGCGCCACGTTGACGGTGCCAGGGGCGGTGATGGTGCCGCGAGCGGCGATCAGCTCAACGTCATTCTTCTTGAAGAGGCTCTTGAGGCCTGCGTGCATCTTCGCCACGATCTTGTCGCGTCTCGCACCGACGACTGCCGTGTCGATGCCGGTGGCGGGGGTGATCTGAATGCCGAAGTCGGCGGCTTTACCGATCTTGGCGAGCAGGTCGCCGCTCTCGAGCATCGCCTTGGCAGGGATGCAGCCCCAGTGAAGACAGGTGCCACCCACCTTGGACTGCTCGACGAGCGCCACGCGCTTGCCGAGCTGGGCGGCACGGAAGGCGGCGGCATAGCCACCAGTTCCACCGCCGAGAACGAGGAGGTCGTAGTCGGGCATACGGGAATCCTACGCCGCACTGCTATCCTCC
>JBILBX010000083.1:0-4105 GCA_044353495.1 Candidatus Limnocylindrus sp.
GCAGCGCGGCGGCCGCGGCGTGCAAACGTGCGACACGACCACCAGCAGATCCGACACTGGCGAGGGCGAGGGCGAAGGCGGCGGCAAGTCCGCGAATCGGACCAGGGGCGATGGCATCAACGGTCAGGAGTGCGGCGATGCTGCTCGCGCTCGTGGCACGTCGTTCGGCGATGACCGCGGGGAGCGCCCGAACATCGAGCACGATCACGGCACCCTCTTCATCGCGAATCGGTGAGGCGAATGCTGGTTCTGGGGCGGACGCACCCGCTTTGATCAGGCCCGCGTCACCCGGCATGTCGAGGTGCTTTTCGGCAGCACGTCGACGAGTTGGCTCTGCGCCGGATTCGCGCGATGACCCTTGCAGGTCGTCGCTAATGGACTGAGCCTGACCGCGGAGTGCGCCCAGTGCACCAAAGAGTGAGCCGGCGGTCGCGGCGCCATCGTTGGCGATGCTGCGAAGGAAGGATCTGCGATCGTTTGCGGGGCGCTTCGCCATAGCGGCGACTAGAAGGCGATGATCGCCGAGACGATGCCGTCTGGGAGTCGCTTGCGACCACCGAGGGCGGGGAGCTCTGCTAAGAAGCTGATGCCAACCACTGAGGCGCCGAGCTGCTCAACGAGCTTCACGGTGCCGGCCACGGTGCCACCGGTGGCGAGCACATCGTCAACGATCACCACGCGCGCGCCCTTCTGCAGGGCATCGCGGTGAATCTCAAGCACGTTCTTGCCGTACTCAAGGTCGTACTCCACCGAAATGGTTTCGGCAGGAAGCTTGCCGAGCTTGCGTACCGGCACAAAGCCAACACCAAGGGTGGCGGCGATCGGTGCGCCAAAGATGAAGCCGCGGGATTCGATGCCGATGATCACGTCGGGCTTCAGCCCACGGATCGGTGCCGTCATCGCCTCAAGGGCGGCGGCGAAGGCCTCACCATCCTGCAAGAGGGTGGTGATGTCACGAAAGACGATCCCCTTCTTCGGAAAGTCAGGGATCGTTCGAATCTTCGAGGAGAGCTGATCTGGGGTCACGGCGGAAGTTTACGCGAGCGGCGCGCCCGCCGCGTTCGCCGCCTCCCAGCGCCGCACCTCCGCCACGATCCCCTGCACGAGTCGTGCGGCAAGGCGCCAGGCCTCCCCGCCTGAGACGCGCTCTCGGCTGCGGATCTGGCTCCCGCTCATGCTCAGCTCTGGAATGGGGTTCGCCACCAGTGCCCGAGCCGCGAGACCAGGCTGCAGTTCACCGAGTCGCACGATCAGGCGACCCTCCTCAATGAGGAGTGAGGCGAGCCCCGCCTCGCTCGCACCGGCGCGGAGTCGCGCCACCTCCAGGAGTCGCTCCGCCTCTGCCGGCGGCGCGCCGTATCGGTCGCGCAGCTCTTCGGCGATGGCGGTGATTGTGGCGTCGGAATCGGCGATGCCGAGGCGACGGTAGATGTCGAGTCGTTGCCCCTCGTCGGCGACATAGCTTTCGGCAAGGTGTGCCGAGACTGGCAGGTCGATGAGAGCTGCCGTGCGACGCCGCGCCGGCTCTCGACCCTCGCGGCTCGCTCGCCGAACCTCCACCGCATCGGCCAGCAACTGTGAGTAGAGATCAAAGCCAACCGCCGCAATGTGCCCAGACTGCTCACCGCCGAGCAGGTCGCCCGCGCCGCGAATCTCAAGGTCGGCGAGCGCCAACTGGAATCCTGCGCCGAGGTGCGACGCGTCGAAGATCGCCTTGAGACGCTTGCGCGCATCATCGGTGAGCGCCTCTTCTCGTCGATAGAGCAGGTAGCACCAGGCGCGGCGACTGCTTCGCCCAACGCGACCGCGCAACTGATAGAGCTGGGCGAGGCCGAGTCGATCGGCGCGATCGATGATGATCGTGTTGGCGTTCGGAATGTCGAGACCCGACTCAATGATGGTCGTACAGACCAAGATCTGCGCCTCGCCACGAACGAACTCGCCCATGACGCGCTCAAGGGCTCGCTCCTCCATCTGCCCGTGTCCAACCACCACGCGCGCATCGGGAACGAGTCGGCGAATCTGTTCCGCCGCCGCCTCAATCGACTCGACGCGGTTATGCACGTAGTACGACTGGCCGCCGCGTTCAAGTTCGCGCAGTAGGGCATCGCGCACCAGCTCGAGGCTCGCCTCAGTGACGCGCGTGGCAACGGGGTGACGATCCTCGGGCGGCGTCTCAATCGTGGAGAGATCGCGAATCCCCGAGAGGGCAAGATTCAGCGTGCGCGGGATCGGCGTAGCGGTCAGGGTCATCACGTCGAGTTCCGCGCGGAGCGACTTCATGCGCTCCTTGGCGGCAACGCCGAAGCGGTGCTCCTCATCCACCACGAGCAGGCCGAGGTGCTTGAAGGCAACATCTTTCGAAAGAAGGCGGTGGGTGGCGACGACCAGGTCGACCTCGCCGGTGGCGAGCTTGGCAACGATCTCAGCCTGTCGCGCCGCCGAGACGCTGCGCGAGAGGAGTTCGAGCTTGAATGGATATGCCGCAAGGCGGCGGCGGAAGGTCTCAATGTGCTGCAGGGCGAGCACCGTGGTCGGCACGAGCACGGCAACCTGTCGCCCCGCCTCGAGCACGGCGAAGGCAGCGCGCAGCGCCACCTCGGTCTTGCCGTAGCCAACGTCGCCCACGATCACGCGATCCATCGGACGCGGTCGACTCAGGTCACCCTTGGTTGCCTCAATGGCGGTGAGCTGGTCGGGCGTTTCTCGATACGGGAAGGCGGCCTCAAACTCGGCGAGCCACGGACTCCCTGGCGTGATCGCTGGGCGATGCGCCAACTCGCGCGCGGCGTAGATGCGCAGCAGCTCGTCGGCGAGGTCGTCGGCCGCCTTCTTCGCGCGCTCCTTGGCGCGGCGCCACTCACCACCGCCGAGTTGACTCAGTTGCGGATGCTCTGATCCGGTGTAGCGCGCGATACGCGAGAGCTGCTCTACTGGGGTGAAGACGGTGTCAGTGCCGCCGTAGGCAATCTCGAGATAGTCGCGTTGATCACCGTCGCCACCGCGGCGCAACATGCCCACGAAGCGACCAACGCCGTGATCTACATGTACTAGGTAGTCGCCCGGAGTGAGTCGCTCCGCAGCCTCGCGCGTGATGCCGCGACGATGCACCGCCGGTCGACGAACGCGCGTGGCGCCGAAGAGTTCGCGGTCGGTGATCACCGTCAGTCCATCGACGCCGCCCTGGAATCCGCCGTCGAGGCCACCCGTCAGGATCGTGAGTGAACCAGGCTTCGGGTTCGTGAGCATTCCTTCGCTCACCACCGCGCGTTCACCACCCTCGGTGATCAGCTCAGCGATGCGCGCTGCTTGTTCTGAAACAATCAGCACCCGCGCCTTGTCGCGTCGCCAGGTTTCAAGGCCCTCGGTGAGTGCGCGTGATCGGCCGCTCGGCACCACCGGGTCATGCCAGCCGAACGAGTCGTCGCCGTCGGCGCGGATCAGTGTTGTTGCATCAGAGCTCCAGGTGAGTGCCAGCCGCTGTCCACCAGCTGCGATGAGTGCAGCGATCAGCGCGCTCCCCTCTGGAATCGGCGATGGCCAACCGGCCGGCAGGAGGCGTGTGGTTCGCAGTACATCGGCGCGCTCCTCGGTCTGACGCGAGAGTGCATCGGCGGCCTGGCGCAGTTCGCCCGGCTCGTCGAGCACCACCAGCGCATCGCCCACCTGGTCGTAGGCGCGCTCCGCACTCAGCAACACCGACCAGAGCTCGAGCCCATCACCGCGCTCCGCCTGGTTTCGCGCGGCGATCCCCGCCTCCCAGCGCGCCAGGTCCTCGGCAAGTCGCGGTGGCAGTTCGGTTTCACCGCCGCCGCGCACGATCCCTTCGGCGACCGCTCGGGCAGCCGCAACGCGCGCTGCGTCGAGGGGGAACTCGCTCGCTGGCAGCAGCTGCACCAGCGGCACCGCCTCACGACTGCGCTGGTCGGCGGGGTCAATGCGGCGAATGCTCTCGATCTCATCGCCGAACCACTCAATGCGGAGCGGCGACGTCTCGCCTGCGGGGAAGAGGTCAACGATGCCGCCGCGCCGCGCGATCTCACCACGGCCACCGACGAGCGAGACAGCCTCATAGCCGAGTGCGATGGCCCGCGTCGTGACGGCG
>JBILBX010000008.1:0-12613 GCA_044353495.1 Candidatus Limnocylindrus sp.
ATCTCGGTTGAGGGTCGATCCGGCCTGTGGGAGCGCCTCAACTTAGACTAAACCGCAGGACACGCTCGTAGTGGTCTCAAGGAAGGCTTTTCGGACGAGGAGTTCGACTCTCCTCCATCTCCACCAACACTTGCACAGTGCGCGGATCGCGCGCTACCCAATCTCCTTGATGCGCGCCTTCGCCATCGCCACAAGGAGCTTCTCGTCAATCTCCCAGTCGTTCGGAATGGTGATGGTGTGCTTGAGTACGCGGTACCCCTTCAGCTTCGGTGTGAATGCATCAATTACTGACTTGCTAAAGGGGTTGATCAGCAGGTACTTCGATGAGGCCGATGCGCCGAACACATAGTCCTTCTCGGTGCGCAGGATTGGCTGATTCCAGGAGATCACAAGTTTCAGCTCTGGGTACGCTGCGCGCAGCACTTTAAACATCGCCTTCATGGTGCGCGCCTGCTGCGGATCAATGGTCTTGAAGTAGTCCGTCGGCGTTGCGTGTCGATGTGCGGTGGTTGAGCCGCGGGTGAACATGACCAACGCATTGGCATGCGCCTGGGAGAATCCGTAGTTCTCGCGCAAGTGGGCGATCTGTTCCGGGTAGCGCTTCCCTGCAACGGTCTTCATTACTGCGAACCAGTGCTTCATCGGTTCGCCGTAGCGCTTCTCGATTGCAGGGAAGTGCGCTTCCCGTCTTGGATCCTTTGTCGGCATGTCTGCCGAGTTGCTCGTTACGCTGGAATGACGACGACGCGGCGCTCAGGCTCTTCGCCCGCCGACTCAGTCGCGATACCGTCCATCTCCTGAAGCTCAACGTGAATCCAGCGGCGCTCTAGCGCCGTCATTGGCTCAAGCTGAACAGCACGGCCGGTCTCCTTGACACGATCTGCCGCCTTGCGCGCAAGTGCGCGGAGCTGTGCCTCACGTCGACCTCGATACTCTTCGATGTCCACGGTGACACGTGCCCACTCGCCCATCTTGCGGCTGAGCATCAGGTTCACGAGATGCTGGATCGCCTGCAGTCGCTCGCCGCGGCCGCCGATCAAGTTGTTCAACTCATCGACCGCCTCTGGTGAGGTGCCGGCGACGTTCAACACCGTGTCAGCGCCTGTTCCAGTGACGCGCACTTCCGCCTCAAAGCCGAGATGCTTCACCAGCGTCTCAAGGATCTCCTTGCCGCCGCTGATCATCTCTGGCGTTGTCTCGCTACGCTCGCGTCGCTCTCGTGGCGCGCGATCCTCACGCGGCGCGCGCTCTGGGCGCGGTGCGCGTTCAGGTCGTGGGCCGCGATCGCCGCGTGGCGCTGGGCGCGAAGCGCCCTGTGGCGCAGCAGCTCGCGCTACTGGTGCATCGTTCCGTGGTGCAGGACGTGGCGCACGCTCTTCGCGAACGGGCGCTGGCGCTGGCGCCGGACGGCTTGGCTCTCCAGCACGCTTCGGTGCGGCACCGCCGAGCGCGCTGATTGGCGCAGCAACGATGCGGGCAGGCTCGGCGCCCATGCCGAGCACGCCGCGCGAGCCTGGGGCAATGATCTCGAAATCGAGATCGCCGATGCCGACCTTGAACGCCTCGCAGGCACCCTTCAGTGCCTCTTCAACGCTCTTGCCGGTGAACTCCTGATATGCGCTCTCGTTCGCCATTACCTACTCCCTCGTCGACCATGTCGGTCGCGCTTCTTTGCCGAACGGATCGTGGCGGCCGCTGATGCGGCGCGGTCGAGCTCCGTTCGCTCGTGTGGAACCACCGCTTCCCCAGCAACAACCGGAATCGATTCCGGCATCGCCACTGGGAAGCGCGGGGCATGGTTAACGGCAAAGGCGGGCGTCCAGCCGAAGAGCGGGAAGAGCCCACCGTAGCCGAGGATCAAGTACTGCTGAGCGATCGAGAACAGCGTGGACGAGATCCAGTAAATGAACAGGCCGGCAGGAAGAATCCCGCCGTACAGTACCGAGATAAGAGGCAGGAGCACCATGGTCTGACCCTGGGCACCTGACATTGGATCGTTCTTCGACGCATTTGGATTGATCACCATGCGTGTCTGAATGACCTGGAGAAGTGCGCTGATGACTGCGAGAATTGAGACGCCGAACCCAGCGACGGAGAAACTGACTGATGGGAGCGAGGCGTTTTCCAAGCCGAGCCACGGCACCGCTGCTTCAATGCACGGCTTGGTTGCGTCAGCTGTTGCACAGGCAAATCCGATTGCAGCGCCAATATCAAATCCGAAGACCCGCAGCATTGCCTGAGGCTCTGGGTTTGTCAGGCCGCTTGAGATGACTGCATACATCGGGATCAGCACGATGAACTGCAGCAGCGTTGGGAGGCAGCCGCCGAACGGGCTGACGCCACGCGCCTTGTAGAGTGCCATCTGCGCCTGCTGAATCTTGACCTTGTCACCCTTGTAGCGGCGCTGGATCTCGGCAACCTCTGGCGCAAGGAGCTGCGTGCGCTTCTGTGAAACGAGCTGCTTGCGATACGGCGAGATCAAAATGATGCGAATCACCAGGGTGAGGAGAAGAATGGAGATACCGATGTCGCCCGTCAGTTTGTCGAGCAGGACAAGGCCGATAAAGAGCGCCTGGAACACTGGTGTGAAGAGCCACGAGAGAAGCTGAAACGGGTCTCCGCCAGGATTTACTGGCGCGAGCGGCGATGGGACTGGGGTCGGGGTTGCACTGGCGCCGTCCGAGCCGCAGGCAGCAACCAAGAGCAGTGCGAGGCCAAGCAGTGCAGCGACCTTAAGCGTGTGGCGGCTCATCGGACCGGGTCCAATCCGCCAGCGCTGAGTGGCGAGCAGCGCGCGATGCGCTTCGCTCCCATCCATGAACCTTTGAGTAGTCCGTACTTCACGATCGCCTCCTCTGTGTAACGCGAGCAGCTCGGCTCGAAGCGGCAGCTCGACGGGAGCCAAAAGAACACCACGCGGTATGCCTTGATGAGAAGTGTTCCAGCAATCGTTGGGAGCTTTGCGATGCGGCGCAGCACGTTCATGCCGAGACCTCAACCAGTCGGGCGCGTCGTAGGCACTCGGTGAGCGCAGCGCGCAACTCAGCACTCGATGCGGTGCTCGCAGCGGCGCGCACGCCGATCAGAATCTCTGCGCCGGGTCGCACCTCTGGGGCAAGCTCACGGGCGATGCTCTTCAGTCGACGACGAATGCGATTGCGCACCACGGCGTTCCCCACCTTGCGGCTTGTAGCGATGCCGAGGCGAAGCGATGGTGTGGACTCGGTGGCCACAACGGTGCGGTGTCGAACGCCGAGCAGCGGCGTGGTAACGCCGGGTGCGGCGCTTAGCGCGGCGAAGTCAGAGGGTGTGCGCAACATGTCGATGCTCCTGGGGCGCGTGCGCGCCGCCTTGATCAGACGGTGAGGCGCTTGCGACCGCGTGCGCGGCGTCGGGCAAGAACCCGGCGGCCGGACGTTGTCGACATGCGCTTACGGAATCCGTGCTCGCGGAACCGCTGGCGCTTCTTCGGCTGATACGTTCGCTTCATTGGTATCGCTCCGATCTGGTGGTCTCAAGCGCCACGGTTGCCTTCGTCGGCGGTGGCCCCCGAGGGGTTCTTCCTGGTTTTCACTCAGGCCGCGAAGGGGGCGGTTCTGAGAGGGGAAGTATCGTTCCTCGCAGGCGGCGGTGTCAATTGCCGCCCCTGTAACGGGGATTTACCCAGATACCCCTAGGGGGTATCCAAAATTGGGGTGAGGCTGGGCTTGCAGGAAGCGCCGCGGGTGCTATTCTCCGCCTCCCCACAAAGGGCCCGAACGACTTCACATCGTCGTCTGGCTCTCTTGAACGGGGCTGAGGAGGCTGGTCAACGCCGGTCGATGCAGATCTACACATGCACCAGGGTGGCCCCGCCGACTCTTCGGCAGCCCAGCCCTTGTGCCGCTCCGTTGGTGGCGCTCACCAACGAAACGAGGGAGGCACTGCGGGATGGATCGACGACAGGTCTGGCGCGCGGTCCTCGGAGAGCTGGAAATCAGCCTCTCGCAGGCCACCTTCGAGACCTGGTTCCGTCGCACCGCACTTCTTCGCGTTGACGAGTCCACTGCCACCTTTGTTCTCGGTGTGCAGTCCGGCTTCGCAAAAGATTGGGTTGACGAGCGCTACCACTCACTTATTGCGCAAACACTCGCAAAGGTTGTTGGCTACAGCGTCACCCTCTCAGTTGAGGTTGTAAGTGATGCAGAGCTTGATGCGCATGGCGCACTCGCCACCAAGGGGAAGGGTGCCGCCTCTGTTGACACCGCACCGCGTGCAACTGCACCGCAGGAGAGCGTGCGCATCGTTGATCGCGAGGCGCCAGCACGTGCAACGAATCTCAATGCTCGCTACACATTTGCGACCTATGTTGTTGGTGCAGCGAATCGACTTGCACATGCTGCATCGCTCTCTGTTTCTGAGCGACCTGGTGGCGCATACAACCCACTCTTCTTGTACGGCGGCACCGGCCTCGGCAAGACGCACCTGCTGCACGCGATTGGTAACGCAGTAGCTGAGCGCTCACCAAAGCGTCAGGTGTTGTACATCACCGGTGAAGCGTTTACGAACGAATTCATCACCAGCATTCAGCAGAGCGGCGCTGAGGCGTTCCGATCACGCTTCCGCAAGATCGATGTGTTGCTCATTGATGACATTCAGTTCCTCGCCGACAAGGAGCGCACGCAGGAAGAGTTTTTCCATACATTCAATGCGCTGCACTCCGCCGGAAAGCAGATCGTGCTGACGTCGGATCGCACACCGAAAGAGATCTCGTTGCTTGAAGAGCGCCTCCGCTCGCGATTCGAGTGGGGCCTCATTGCCGACATCTCATCGCCGGATCTTGAAACCCGCATTGCGATCTTGCGCGCCAAGGCAGAAGAGAGTGGTGTCATCGTTGCGAACGATGTTGTTGAGCAGGTCGCGCGACGCGTGCAGAGCAATGTTCGCGAACTTGAAGGGGCACTGACGCGACTGGTCGCCGTCGGTCGACTCAGCGGGATGCCGGTTACGATGGAGCTCGCGGCCCGCGTGTTGAACGAGGCTGTCTACCCGAACCCGAAGCGCATCCTTGAGCCGGAGCAGGTGGTCGCCACGGTCGCCGAGCACTTCAGCCTGACGGTTGAGCAGCTTCGTGGGCCGAAGCGCGACCGAGAGATTGTGACCCCGCGGCAGATCGCGGCGTACCTCTCCCGAGAAGAGACCGACGCCTCACTGGTTCGCATCGGCGCCGCCCTAGGGGGGCGCGACCACTCCACCATCATCCACGCCTGCACCAAGATCGAGCGAGAGATGAGCTACGACGGCGAGCTACGTCGAGAGGTTGCCTTGCTGCGCGAGGCACTCCTTCGCCTTGGCCAAGGGGTCGCCGCCCGCCCATAGCCCCCTCCAGGGTGTGGAAATCTCGTGGACAACACCCTGTGTGGTGTGGTTTTGTGGGGGTTTTCTCTGCCGGGTGTGAAGAGGGGTGTGGGTAACTAGCCGGGGTTCTCCGCAGGGTCTCCCCAGTAGCGGGGGCGGTTTACGGAGGAGGGTGGGGGTTCTCCACGTGGGTGGGGGGCCTTCCCACGGGTGGTTTGTGCGAAGGTGAGCACGGCTCTCCACGTCGCCCACAGTACGAATACGGTGATGACGAGTTGAAACAACTAAGACACTATTACCCTAGAGAGGGAACCTATATGTGGAGGAACAGATGAAGCTCTCGGCAATTCAGGACCACCTCGCTCGCGGCCTTGCCATCGTTGGCCATGCTGTGGCGACCCGCAACACCCTACCGATCCTGTCGAACGTCTACCTCGGCACTGAGGATGGCGGGCTGCGCCTGGTCGCAACCAACCTCGACATTGCGATCACCCACTGGGTTCCCGCAAAGGTTGAAGAGAAGGGCTCCACAACGATTCCAGCCCGGCTCCTTGCCGACGTGGTGAACGGCCTCCCGAACGAGAAGATCGACCTCTCGCTCCTCGCTGACGGGCGCGCGCAGATCAAGTGTGGGCGAAACGCCTCACACCTTCGTGCCACGCCCGCCGATGACTACCCACCGGTGGGTGCGGCCAGCGAGCGACCAACTGCGCGAATCACACAGAAGGCGTTGAAGGCAGCCCTTGAGTCAACCGTCTTCGCCGCCGCCGGTGACGAGGCGCGGCCGATTCTCACAGGTGTGCTGACCAAGTTCACCGGCGAGAAGGCAACGTTCGCCGCCGCCGACAACTACCGCATCGCTGTTGCTGGTGCGCCACTCGCCGAAGCGGCACCAGAGACAAGCCTGATCGTGCCAGCCCGCTCGTACGCCGAGCTGCTGCGCCTTCTCTCCGATGTCGAAGATCTCGTAGAGATCACCTTCACACCAACAAAGAACCAGCTGCAGTTCAAGCTTGGCGACACCATGTTGGTGAGCCGGCTGATCGAGGGACAGTTCCCGAACTTCCAGCAGGTTGTTCCAACTAGCCACACCACGAAGGTCACACTTGACCGCGACAGTTTCCTCTCAGCGGTGAAGCTGGCGCAAGTTGTTGCTGACGCTTCGGCGCACATCGTGCGCTTCGCGATCTCAACCGATGGCGGCGGCGCGATTGACATCACCGCAGCAGCAGACGTGGGTGATCACGCGGCACACATCGAGGCGAAGGTTGAGGGCGAAGGAACAACGATCGCGTTCAACGCGAAGTACCTTGTTGACGTCCTCTCGCGCGTTGAAGCCGATCAGTTCTCACTCGAGCTCACCGGCCCTGTCGCACCCGGGTTGCTTCGCCCGCTTGACGGTCGCGACTACCTGCACGTTGTGATGCCGGTGCGCACACCGTCCTGATCCGCACCGCTCGCGAACGCGCGGCGCACCAATGATTGAGAGCGTGCGACTTCACCAGATGCGCAGCTGGGCCGATGGCACCGTTGCGCTCACCCCAGGCGCGCACATCTTTTGGGGCGAGAACGGCGCGGGGAAGACCACCATTCTTGAGGCGTGCATCATTGCGGCGACAGGTCGCTCGCACCGCGCTGGCGCGCTGCGCGAGGTGATCGCAGGTGACGGCGACCAGGCGTCAATCATTGTGACGGTGCGCGACGACGGCGCTGAGCCGACCGACACGCTCGCGCGATCAGCCCTCGGCGTGGAGATCTCACGGGCCGGACGCGCGAAGCACCTACTGAACGGAACCCCGCGCACCACAGCAGCGCTCGGACAAAGACTGCGCGTTGCGGCATTTGTTCCAGAGGAGACCGGCCTTGTTGTTGGTGCGCCTTCGGTGCGCCGCGGCCTACTTGACCGCGTTGCGTCGCAGTGGCAGCGCGGGTATGAGGCAACCTTGACGCGCTACGAACGCGCGCTTCGTCAACGCAACCGGCTACTGAAAGACGCGCTCGAGGTCGACGGCGCTGCACGGCGCGCCATTGCGAGCGAGATGCGCCCGTGGACCGAGATGCTGATCACCACTGGCTCAGAGGTGGTTGCTGGCCGCCTCGCCCTTCTCGCCGCACTCGCCCCCGTTCTCTCGGCAACACACAACGAGGTTGCGCCGAGTGAAGCCGCTCTCGAAACGCACTATTTGTCGCGCGAGGAGTACCGCGCTGACGAATCTGCAAGCAAATGTGCAGCACGGCTCTCACAATCGTTTGATCAGACCGCTGAAACCGAGGGGTATCAGGGGTACACGCTGGTCGGCCCACACCGTGACGACATTGCCTTCCACGTTGGCGGGAGCGACATCGCCCCAACAGCGTCGCGCGGCCAGCAGCGCAGCCTGCTCCTCGCGCTCCTCTTTGCCGAAATCACACTCCTCACCGACGAGCACGGCCACCCACCCGTTCTGCTCCTCGACGACGCGTTCTCCGAGCTTGACCCGCAACGGCGGGAGCATCTGGTGGCGCGCATCGCTGCGCTCCCGCAAAGCATCATCACGGCAACAGCACTCGAAGACCTAGCGCCCGGCCTTGTGGCGAAGGCGACCTCACGCGAGATTCAACGCGGCCCACACGGCAGTGTGGTGGCAGCGTGAGCACGAAGCGCACACGGAAAGGGCGACCGGAGGGGCTCGCCGGCCTGCTCCCGGAAGCGGCACGCGCCCTTGGCTTTGAAGAGGAGTTGCGATTCGCGCGAACGATGGGCGCATTCGGTGACCTCCTGCGTGAGGTGGCACCACACCTCGCCCCCGTCGGCCACCTTGTCGCGATCGAGCGCGGGCGGCTCATCGTTGAGGCGAAGAACCCCGCGGCGGCACAAGAGCTACACCTTCGTGGGGCGGAGCTTGCCCGCGCCTTTAGCGAGCGGCCTGGCGGCGAGCGCTCCATCGGGCTAACCGTACGAATCGCCAACCCGGGCAACGAACAAGACTGAGCGTATTCTCAACATATGGACCACACAGAGCAGACGGTTCACCCCGCAGTACTAACAGCAGCCGAGCCAGCGTTTGGCCCCGGCTGGCTTCTACTCGCACGTACCCCGAAAGGCCCATCTGAGGAGCGCCTACTCGGCACGCGCACCGTGCTGATCTCACTTACCGGCGCAACGGCCGATCAACTCCAACGAGCGGCAAGCGAAACCTTGAACCTCTACGACCGAGACGCATCGGCGAGCCCAGCCGAACGAGCCCGCCGCGCGCTAACCGCCGCGCAAAAACTACTCGGCGAGAAGGTGGCAATTGGTCTCGTCGCGCTCTCGCGCAATGAAGTTCTCGTTGCGCGCACCAGCGGCGTAGCAATTGCCGCACGCCGAACCACTGATGGTCGAACAACAACAATCATGCTTCCTGACGATGCGCCCGGCTCAACATCACGCACGCTCGAGCGCGGCGGCATCTCTGCAACACGACTCTCTATGTCGCCAGAAGACCGCGTCGCAATGGCGATCACAGCAGAAGAGGCGAAGCGCGCCGTAAAAGCACACACGCCCGTGAGTGGCGTGCTAGCGCCACTCGCCTACCCAGCAGTGCTCCTCGAAGTGCTACCCCCTGTGCGAAAAGTTGTTGAGCGCGCCGCGCCAGACACCGACACACTAATCAACGTTCCGACCGACCCAGTTGCAGTCGCAAAAATCAATGCGCGCACGCGATGGGAGGAGGGGAACCTAGAGCGCGAAGCGCGCATCGCAGCTGCAAAGCCAGCCGCACCAAAAGCTGACCCGAATCGACCAGATGCGCATACGCAACCGTATGAGCCAATTGACACAGCGGCACAAGCGGTGATCGATGCTCGACGCCCAAGCACCCGCAGCGGTGTGGAGCCGCGCGCACGAGGGAAAAGCCAACCACCACCGGCGCGCGATCAACGAACCAGCGATGCCGTGCGGGCAGCACAAAAGGCGGCGCGAGCCGAGGCGCGACTACGAGCAGAGCATCGCAGCGCGGCAGAGCCGCTCGTTGAGCGATCGTGGCGGGAGCGCGCTGCGACCTCAACATCGTTCTGGCAACGGGCCGCTGCGCGCGCTGCTAATGAAATTGAACGGCGAGCACCATGGCTCACGATCACCCCATCGGAGCCATCACTTCGCGCGGTGACAAGAGACGAAGAGCAGACGGAGCGCGATGTGCAGCGCACGCGCCGTCGCCGGTCGGCCGCACTTCTCCTCGCCGCAGTGCTTGTCGCTGGACTAGGCGGCGCAACAGCACTGGTGCTGAATAGCTCAACACCTGAACTCAATGCCGCGGCGAGGGCCCGCGAGGCTCTACGAAACGCAGAGATCGGTATTGCAGAGGCGCTCGACCCCCAGACCAACCTTCTTGTTAATGACCCCGCGCGCGTAAAGAGCCTCCTGCTTACCGCGGTGGCCGACCTCAACCTTGCGCAATCTGGTGGCGGCCCACTCGCGCAAATCGCAGCACTACGAGAGCAGGCGACAGAGACGCTGAACAAAATCTTCCTTGTGAGCGAGACGTCTCCGATTGAGCTGTTTAACTTTGAGGCAGCGGGCGCCACTGTTGAGATCCAAGCGATCGTTCAGGGCCCCGACGGCCGACCCTACGTTATCGATAAGGTGACGGGCGCGGTCTACCGCATCGATGCAGAGCGCGGTCGCGCAACTGTGGTGTATCAACCAGGATTTGATCTCTATGGCACGCGTACCGGCCGTGCACTCCTGCTTGCCGCATCAGGCCCAGACCTCGTGGTGTTTGACGCCTCCTCCAACCTTTGGCGCTGGCGCCCGTCCGACGGGGCGGGCAAGGGGACACTCGTCAAACTTCGTGTTCGAGACGGGGAGCTGTGGGGGAGCGACGTTAAGGCGATCGTCGGGTTCGCAGCGGACCCAGGGACCGGGCTCTACCGCCTCTATGTTGTTGATCCGTCCGCGCGCCAGATCTTGCGATATCAGCCAGCGCCAGACGGCACAGGCTACCCAGCAACACCAACGGCCTACCTCATTAACCCGCTGTCGCTTAGTGCCATGACCAGCATCGCCATCGATGGCGACGTCTACATGACGAGTGACGGCGCGCTGCGCCGATACTCCGGCGGGGCGCCCGACGATTGGGTTCCAGCGGTGATCGGCGATGAGCTGCTCCGCCCCACCCTCACCCCAGCACTCGTGATGTCTGCAGGGGCGGCCCGCACAGGCGTCGTCTACGTGTGGGATAGCAGCGCACAGCGCGTCATTGCGTACAGCAAGGCCACATCTGGCGCGATGCTGGCGCAGTATGTGATTACCGATCGGGATTCGCCGATCGGAGAGGTCCTCGGTGGATACATCCTCCCCGCGTCTGACGGCGGCGCACCAACGTTTGTCTGGGCTGAAGCGGGTCGAGTTCGCAGTGCCGTGCTTGGAAAACCGGTGACGCAAGAGCCAGGCACAAGCGCTGAGCCAACGCCCGACCCCGTTATCGAGACCCCAATTCCCACGCCGTAAGCGTGCGATCATAGAGCGATGGAACTACGACGCGCGGTGGTTGAAGGCATTCGCATCCAGATGATCTCTGGGACGCACGTGCTGCTCTTGCGCGATGCCGAAGAGGCCCGCTATCTGCCGATCCCGATCGGACCAAACGAGGCCAGCGCGATCGCTTACCACCTTCAGGGCATCACACCAGAGCGTCCACTAACGCACGACACAGCGCTTCAAACAATTCGCGCCCTCGGCGCTTCACTGCGAGAGGTCCGCATTACCGAAGTGCGCGAAGAGACGTTCCGCGCACAGATGCTCTTGGTGGCACCGAGCGGCGAAGAGGCGACGCTCGATGCGCGGCCGAGCGACGCAGTCGCACTCGCGCTACGTGCTGATGCGCCGATACTCATCTCTGCGGAACTACTCTCAACTGAGGGGATCGTTCCTGAGGCCGCCGAAGAGGAGCGGCTCTCACTCTTCCGCGACTTCGTTAACTCACTTGACGGCGAGGAGCCACCAGCTACTCGATAGCGCTACTTGTTCAGTAGCGCCCGGCCTCGCGCAAGTGCTCGAGAGCGATTAGCCCAGAGCCCAATACGCAGCGACCAGAAGTCGCGAACAGCGCGCGTTATAACGGAGAGGCGTGCCCCTGTGGGCGAACCGGCGGTGCGCGGGTAGTGCGGCACACCAACTTCATGAATGTTTACACCAGCGAGTCGTAAACGGATCAGGAGTTCCGCGGAGAAGAAAGCCCCGTCAGAGTGCACGCTGATGCCGCGCAGGGCATCTCGGTGGAAGAGCTTTGCCGCGCAATCGACGTCGCGAACGCTGAGTCCGAACCAGATGCGATTCGCAACACGATACAGAGTTGCGTAGATGAGGCGCAGCGGTGGATCGGCGCGCTTCAGTCGATACCCAATAACCACTGGCGACCCCGTTTCTTGTGCGCCATCAACGAGGCGCGCAAGATCGGCGATACGAAACTGTCGGTCACCGTCGGTGTAGGCGAGATGGCTATACCGCGCCTCTGCAAACCCCGAGCGAAGAGCCCCGCCATAGCCGCGGTTTACCTCGTGTCGCACCAAGCGAACGACGCCAGCATGCCGCTGCACCAAGCCCTCAGCGATAGCAGCGGTGTTATCGCGTGAGCCGTCGTCAACAAGAATGACCTCATACGTTGTGGCGAGGGCGGGGAGCGCCGCGAGCGCATCGTCAACGAGCGCCTCAAGGTTGTCGGCCTCGTTGTGACAGGGGAAGAAGAGCGAGAGCTCCTGCAGTGGCACCTTCCACAACCCCCTTCACGGCTACACTCGGCAAATGACTTCTCAGACGGCCCGTCGACCAACCGAGCAGGTCAGCCTTCGCACCATTGCGCTGATTGCTGCACTTGGGATTCTCTTGCGGCTGATCATCGCATACGTCGCACTCCCTCCAGACGCAGGATTTGCTGCCGACCTCAACTCATTCCGATCGTGGGCATCTGAGTTAGGGACCCGTGGGCCGTGGGGCTTCTACACCCGCGGAATCTTTGTTGACTATCTCCCCGGGTACATGTGGGTCCTCTGGGCGCTCGGATCGGTTGGCGCACTCTTTACCGGCAGCACGGACCCCGGGGCACTTGTGAAACTCCCCGCAATCCTCGCCGACGGCCTACTCGTGCTTGCAACGGCGCGACTCGCCGCCGATCTCGGCGCACCGCTCCGCGGCCAACTTCTTGCCGCCATCGCAATGGCCGTTGGCCCAATGATCTGGCTCGACTCGGCGGTGTGGGGGCAGGTTGACTCCATCGGCACGACAGCCCTCCTCTTCTCCCTCTCGGCGCTCATC
>JBILBX010000009.1:0-12574 GCA_044353495.1 Candidatus Limnocylindrus sp.
CAGTGATGGTGCTGCTGCACCAAAGTAGGAGAGGAGTGCATCCTCGGCAAAGGCGCCCGGTTCGCCGGCGTAGGCGATCGCCTCACTCATGCCGAGTGACCGTTTGTGGCGTCTCGCTCGGTGCGACGAGTAATCTCGCCACCCTGCAGGCGCAGCGCGTACTCGAGGGAGTCGGCAAGGGCCGCCGCAGAGGCCGAGATGATGTTCTCGCCGACGCCCATCGTCGACCAGGTCTCGCCATCGGCCACGGAGTCAATGACGACGCGCGTCTTCGCCCCAGTCGCCGAAGCGCCGTCAAGGATGCGCACCTTGTAGTCAATGAGATGCACTGCATCGAGCTGCGGATAGAAGGCACCGAGCGCTTTGCGGAGCGCGCGGTCGAGTGCGTTCACCGGACCGTTGCCGTCGGCGGCGGTGTGCAGGCGCTCCCCCGCCACCTCGACGCGCACGGTTGCCTCGGCACGCCCTGGCGCACCTTCGCGCTGCTCCACGATCACGGTGAAGTCGACGATGGTGAACGGCGCGACGTAGCTTGGGCGGTGGCGCTCCACGAGCAGTTGGAACGAGGCCTCGGCACCCTCGTAGCTTGCGCCACCCGCCTCCATCTCCTTGACAAGCGTTGAGAGGGTCTTGGAATCGAGCCCTGAGTTCGCAAGCTCAACGCCGAGTTCTGCTGCGCGGCTCCCCGTGTTCGCCTTCCCTCCCAGCTCCGAGACAACGAGTCGCCCACGGTTACCCACGAGCGCTGGATCGATGTGCTGATAGGCCCGTGGGGTCTTCACCTGGGCCGCGCCGTGCACCCCACCCTTGTGGGCGAAGGCTGAGCGACCAACGTACGGCTGGTGATCGTCAGGGGCGAGGTTCGCAATCTCGGCTACCTCGTGGGAGAGGCGTGAAAGGTCGGCGAGGTTCGCCGCTCCAGCGACCGTGTGCTGCGTCTTCAGAGCGAGGTTAGCGAGGAGCGAGACCATGTTCGCGTTCCCGGCGCGCTCGCCGTAACCGTTGATCGTCGCCTGCACGTGGCGCACACCGGCGTCGACCGCCGCGAGCGCATTCGCCACAGCAAGTTCGGCGTCGTTATGCGTGTGGATTCCCCACACGATCTCTTTCGCCGCCGCGTCAGCGGCGAGGGTTGCACGTGCATCCTTCACGATCTCAGCCATGCGGCCCGTGAGGGTGCCGCCATTGGTGTCGCAGAGAACGAGGGTCGATGCCCCAGCGTCACGTGCGGCGCGCAGCGTGTCGAGCGCATAGTCGCGATCTGCCTCATAGCCATCAAAGAAGTGCTCGGCGTCATAGACCATCTCGCGACCGCGCTCGGCGATGTAGGCGACGCTCTCCGAGATCATCGCGAGGTTCTCGGCGCGCGACGCCTCTAGCACCGCCTCTACATGCAGGGTCCAGCTCTTGCCGAAGATCGTGACGATTGGCGTCTCGGCATCGAGGAGCGCATTCAGGTTGGCATCATCGCCAGGCTTGTTTGACTTATGGCGCGTGCTGCCAAACGCGGCGAGACGGGCGCGCTCCCAGCGAATCTTCTTCGCTGCCGCGAAGAATTCAATGTCTTTCGGGTTAGAGCCGGGCCACCCGCCCTCGATCGCCAACATGCCGAACTCATCGAGCGCGCGGGCGATGCGCAGCTTGTCTTGCAGCGAAAGGATCAGCCCCTCGCTCTGGGCGCCATCGCGCAGCGTGGTGTCGTAGAGAAGAACTGGCTCGCGATCGGCGGCGCTGGTGCTCACTTGAGGCTCAGGAGCTGTTCCACGATGGCGTCGGTCGCCTCGCGGGTGCCTGCAAGGGTGAAGCCGGCGGCGCGGGCACCAGCGGCGTCGAGCCCTGGGACAAGGTCGGCGGTGCGCACGCCCATGCGAATGGTGTTGGCCACCGCCTGCTCAACGGCGGCGGCCGCATCGGCGCGGCCGAGCGACTCGCGGAGCAGCATCGCCCCCGAGAGGATCGTGCCGATCGGGTTCGCCAGGTTCTTCCCTGCGATGTCGGGGGCGGATCCGTGGATCGGCTCGTAGAGGCCGAAGGTGCCGTGCGCCGTGCGACGCGCACCGAGGGAGGCTGACGGGAGCATGCCGAGTGAACCGGCCAGCACGGCGGCCTCATCCGAGAGGATGTCGCCGAAGAGGTTCTCAGTCACAACAACATCAAAGGTGGCTGGCCAGGTTGCGAGCAGCATTGCGGTGGAGTCAACAAGACGGTGCTCCAACTTCACATCGGGATAGTCGGCGCCCACCTCGGTCACAACCTTGCGCCAGAGGCGGCTTGTAGAGAGCACGTTCGCCTTGTCGACAGAGGTCACCAACTTTCGTCGTGTGCGTGCCAACTCAAATGCGATCACCGCGACGCGGTGGATCTCATCCTCGTGATACGGCAGCGTGTCAACAGCGCGTCGACCTGTTGGCGTCACCTCTTCGCCCGACGGCTTGCCGAAGTAGAGACCACCGGTAAGTTCGCGCACCATCAGCATGTCAACACCCTTCAGGCGCTCGGACTTCAGCGGTGAGGCGTCGGCGAGCTCTGGGTAGATCGTGACGGGGCGAAGGTTGGCGAAGAGTTCGTAGCGGGTGCGGAAGGCGAAGAGTGCCTGTTCTGGGCGAACGGTGCCGTTTGGGTTATCCCACTTCGGTCCGCCAACCGCGCCAAGGAGCAGCGCGTCGGCCGTATCGGCGATCTTCAGATCCTCTTCGCGAACGGCAACGCCATATGCGTCAATGGCGCAGCCACCGGCCAAGATCTCGCGCCAGGCAAGCTTGAAGCCAAACTTCGAACCCGCAGCGTCGAGCACGCGGCGCGCCGCCGCCACCACATCAGGGCCAACCCCGTCACCCGGAATGGTGACGATCAGATGATCGGCGGCACCGTCACGTAGCTCTGCGGCGAGTGGTGCGGCGAGCGTCTCGCTCACTGCATCGCCTCGCGCGATCCCTTCGTTGGCGCACTGGCCGCCCCCGACTCAAGTGCGGCGAGCTTGTTCGCAGCAGAGACATAGGCGACGAGCGACGCGTCGATGATGTTCGTGGAGAGGCCTTGCCCCGTGACCATCGGTGCGTTCGGGAGCGGCTTCCCTTCGGCGTCGAGATCGTTGGAGCGACGGCACTTCGTCGTGACCTGCCCCTGGGCATCTTCGCCCTCGCTGACGGCACGAATCTCATACTCGGCGAGGATCGGATTCCAACCGAGGGCTGGGGCAACCGCCTTGTCGATGGCCTCATAGAGGGCGTCGACGGGGCCATTACCAGTGGATTCGGCCGAAGCCTCGACCCCGTTCACGCGAATCTCTACGCGGCCCGACGAACCGCCGCCGCGTGAGCTGGCAACGCTCCAGTCGAGGAGCTCAATCGTTGCGGCGCTCCCGGTGGCGGCTCGCTTATCGACGAGGGCCAACAGGTCGGCGTCGGTCAACTCCTTTTTCACATCAGCCAGGGCGATCGCCTCGCGGTAGAGGGCGTCGAGCGCCTCACCGCTGAGGTCGTGGCCAAGCTCGGCGAACTTCGCCTGTAGGCCACGGCGGCCCGAAAGCTTGCCAATCGTCAGGCTGGAACCTACGAGGCCAACCGACTGCGGCGTCATGATTTCGTAGGTGAGCGGATTCTTCAACACGCCGTCCTGGTGGATCCCCGACTCATGCGCGAACGCATTCGCGCCGACGATCGCCTTGTTCGGTTGCACGGCGAACCCGGTCAGATACGAAACAAGTCGGCTCGCCGAGGTCAGCTGCTCTGTCTGCACCTGAATGTCGTGTGACTCAAACTGCCCCGGTCGGGTGCGCAGCGCCATCACGACCTCTTCGAGTGAGGCGTTGCCGGCGCGCTCGCCGAGTCCGTTGATGGTCACCTCAACCTGTCGTGCACCGGCTTGCACCGCCGCCAACGTGTTGGCGGTCGCGAGACCGAGGTCGTTGTGGCAGTGAACGCTGATCGTCGCGTCGCGACCGACGCGATCCACCACCAACTTCGTGAGTGCGGCGTACTCCGACGGAATCGCATAGCCCACCGTGTCGGGGATGTTCACGGTCGAAGCGCCAGCTTCAACCACTGCTTCGTACACCTGCAGTAGGTAGTCGTGATCGGTGCGGCTCGCATCTTCTGCGGAGAACTCCACCTCCGCATCGCGACCGAGCTTCTCTCGCGCGTACTTGACCCACTTCACCGCCTCGGCGAGTGCCGCCTCACGGGTGGTGCGCAGCTTGTGGGTGAGGTGAATATCAGAGGTTGCAATAAACAAATGCAGGTGCGGTCGATCCGACACCTTGATCGCATCAATGGCACGCTGTGGATCGCCATCCTTGCAGCGGGCAAGAGCGGCGATGCCGACCCCCTTCGTCGCAAGGGCAATCTGCCGTACGGCCTCAAAGTCGCCCTCTGATGCGGCGGGGAATCCCGCCTCGATGACGTCCACCTTCAGCTTGGCGAGTTGCCGGGCAACCTCCAACTTCTCAGCAACGGTGAGACCGGCGCCTGGCGCCTGCTCACCGTCACGCAGGGTGGTGTCAAAGATGCGAACGGCGCCGGTTGCGACGCCAGGGCCCGGTGCCCCGTTCACTGGGCGGCACCCTTCTCCGCGGCGCCCTGTGCGCCATCCATGTCGACCTCGACTGGATTCAAGAAGGTCATCTGGTGGCGCAGCGCCTTGCCGACCTTCTCAATTGGGTGTCCTGAGTTTGCAGCGCGCAGTCGCTTGTACTCTGGGCGTCCGGCCTCGTCTTCTGCGATCCAGCGCTTGGCAAAGGTGCCGTCCTGAATCTCGGTGAGCACCTCCTTCATACGCGCCTTCACCGACGCATCGATAATGCGCGGGCCCGACGTGTAGTCGCCCCACTCGGCGGTGTCAGAGACAGAGAAGCGCATGAAGTCGAGTCCGCCGCGATACATCAGGTCGACGATGAGCTTCAGCTCATGCATCGTCTCGAAGTAGGCGAGCTCTGGGTCGTAGCCAGCCTCAACCAGCGTCTCCCACGCACTCTTCACGAGCTGTGCGGTGCCGCCGCAGAGCACGGCCTGTTCGCCGAAGAGATCGCTCTCGGTCTCATCCTTGAAGGTTGTCTCCATGATTCCCGCGCGCGTGCAACCGAGTCCATTGGCATACGCCATGACTCGCGCACGTGCGGTGCCCGTTGCCTCTTGCCCAACGGCGAAGAGCGCTGGCACGCCGCCGCCCGATACGTAGACCGAGCGCACGAGGTGGCCTGGGCCCTTCGGAGCGATCATGCCAACGTCAGTCCCCTCGGCCGGCTTGATGCGGCCGAAATGAATGTTGAAGCCGTGTGCGAAGAGGAGGAGCGCACCCTTCTTCAAGTTGCCTGCGATCTCGTTGTCATAGATCGCCTTCTGCGCCGTGTCGGGCGCAGCGATCATCACCACGTCGGCGCGCTTCGTTGCCTCGGCGGCGGTGAAAACTTCGAAGCCGTCGGCGGTGGCAACGGCGCGACTCTTCGAACCCTCTTTCAGTCCGATGATCACGGTGAGCCCGGACTCCTTCAGGTTGCGAGCGTGGGCGTGCCCCTGGCTGCCGTACCCGATCACGGCAATGACCTGGCCCTTGAGGGCCTCGAGTGGTGCCTCGGCGCTGTAGTACATCTTTACGCTCATCGCTTCACCTGCTCCTCAATTGACCCGCTGCCGCGGGACATTACTACTGAGCCGGTTCGCACCAGCTCCTTGATTCCGAACTCCCGAAGGAGCTCGACCAACGTGTCGATCTCGGTCGGATCCCCGACCGCCTCGACGATAACCGCCTCATCCCCAAGATCAACGACCTTGGCCCGATGCATCTCTGCCACGCTCACGATCTCGGGGCGCGACCGCTTGGTTGCGCGCACCTTAATGAGGGCAAATTCGTGCTCAACGATCGACTCGTCGGTCACGTCTTGCACCTTCAGCACATCGATCAGCTTGTAGAGCTGCTTCGCCGCCTGCTCCACATGCACCTCGTCGCCCACGATCGTGAGCGTCATGCGCGAGGTGTCGCTCCGCTCCGTTACCGAAACGGCGAGTGACTCGATGTTGAAGTTTCGGGCGCGCATCAGGCTCGCCACACGATTGAGCACGCCCGGCTTGTTGTTGACGATGGCCACGATCAAGTGGCGGCGCTCGTCTCCCGAACCTGGAAGCGATCGTGCGGTCGACGTGGGTGTCACTTCGCACCGCCGCTGGTTGGATCCATCGGATCAACGCGTGGCCCAGTTGCACCCTCGGTGACATCCTCGCCGTCATCGCCCCACTTATCGATCAAGTCGGAGAGACCCTTACCGGCTGGCATCATCGGGTAGACGTTCTGCCGCTCAGCGATCTCAAACCAGATCAGCGCTGGGCCATCGGCGGCGAGTGCCGCAGTAACTGCCGCATCAACCTCTTCGGGCTTTGAAACCTTCCACGCTGGAAGACCGTAGGCCTCACAGAGCTTCAAGTAGTCCGGTCCCGCCAGCTGCTCAGAGTGGTAGTTCCCGGCATAGACAATCTCTTGCCACTGCCGAATCATTCCCAACTTCTTGTTGTCCATCAGCGCGATCTTCACGGGAATCCGCTCTTGCACGATCGTCGCCAACTCCTGCAGCGTCATCTGGAACCCGCCGTCGCCGGCGATCGCCCACGAAACCTTGTCTGGTGTCGCAATGGCGGCGCCCATCGCCGCAGGGAGAGCGAAGCCCATCGTGCCGAGTCCGCCGGATGAGAGGTGCGAGTTGGCACGGCGGAATCCGCCGTAGCGTGCGACCCACATCTGATTCTGACCGACGTCGGCGGTGAGGTTCGCATCAAAATCTGAACCTGCCGCAATGCGCTCAACAACGAAGTCGGCCGAGAGCACCCCTTCGCGAAAGCCGCCAGAACCGTGCCACGACGAGCCTTCGCTCTCGGTGCGCCAGGTCGCCAGTTCGGCGAAGTAATCCGCGCGGGTCGCTGGATCAACCTTGGTAATGAGCGGGAGGAGCGCATCAAGCACGTGCTTCGCATCGCCCACGATAGGCAGATCCGCAACCACGTTCTTGCCAATCTCGGCTGGGTCAATGTCAATGTGCGCGATCTTCGCCTTCGGCGCATAGGTGCGCACGTTCCCCGTCACGCGATCGTCAAAGCGCATGCCGATGCCGATGAGTAGGTCAGCTGACTGAATCGCACGGTTCACGTGCTTCCAGCCGTGCATTCCCATATAGCCATAGGCGAGTGGATCAGTCTCATCGATGACGCCGATGCCAAGCAGGGTCCAGGTGATCGGAATCTGCGCGGCGCGTGCCAGCTCAAGCAGCTCGCGCTCCGCGCCAGCAATCAGCACACCGTGCCCCGCAAGAATCACTGGACGCTGCGCGCCTGCGATCGCTTCTGCGAGCAACTTGATCTGTCGCGGGTGGCCATCGAGCTTCGGCTTGTAACCGGGGAGCCCCGCCTCAATCTCAGCGGCGCTCGGATGCGTCGCCGCGGTCTCGCCCATCAGCGCATCTTTGGTGATGTCAACGTGCACTGGCCCTGGTCGTCCACTTCGGGCGAGATGGAAGGCCTCGGCGATGACATGTGGAATCTCATCGGCGGTTCGAACCAAGTAGTTGTGCTTCGTCATCGGCAGAGTGATGCCGGTGATGTCGATCTCCTGGAAGGCGTCCTTTCCGATGAGTGCATTTGGCACGTTGCCGGTGATCACCACAACAGGAACCGAGTCGAGCATGGCGGTGCCGATGCCGGTAACGAGGTTGGTAGCACCAGGACCAGAGGTGCCGAGGCAGACACCAACCTTGCCTGAGGCGCGGGCGTAGCCATCAGCGGCGTGTGATGCGGCCTGCTCGTGACGGACCAAGATGTGGCGCAGCTCGGGGTGGTCAACGAGCACGTCGTAGAGCGGAAGAATGACGCCGCCTGGGTAGCCCCAGATGGTGTCGCTCCCCTGCAGCAGGATCGCTTCGCAGAGAGCGTCGGCACCAATGCGCGGGCGTGCGCCGCCGCGTGCAGTGACACGTGCGTCGCGCAGCATGTCGCGTCGTGCGCGCTCTGAGGCGCTCGCCGCCGCGCTCCCTGCGCCTGGCACGTGTCCTGCCTGTGTCATCGGTCCCCCTTCACTTCCTGATTACTTCACGTCTATCGATCTCTCGCCAACAAAAAACCCCGCCTCTTCGGCGGGGTTCTGAAGTTTCCTTCGGGCGGTGGTTCCGCTCCTCTGGTCTCCTCAGCCCCGCCGGGGCTGAATAAGCAACCCGAGTAGGTTGCTAATGCCCCCAATAAGGGCAACAAGGAGCGCAAAGAGACCACCGAGAACTGGGGTCAAGAGCGTTGCGGTGCTTGTCATGAGGTCAGCCTACCAGAGCCCGCGCGCATGATCAAAGAACGTCGCGTGCTCGCTCCACCATCGGTCGGTCAACACGGAAGGGCTCCTCGGCCGCCGTGGAGCGCCCTAGGAGTAGATCGACGGTGCGGCGGGCGCCCCCAGCGCTGCACATGACCCCGTGACCTGAGTAGCCGGTGTTCACGTAGAGGCCGGCCTGATCGGTCGGCCCAATGAAGGGTCGGTGATCTGGGGTGTATTCATATTGCCCAGCTTGCAGATGCCACGTCGGCGGACCATTGCGCCAGACATCACCCCAGAACGGGGCCAGGAGTGCAAGCGATGTTGGTGATGCCGGATCAAGAAGAGCGTGTGCCATCGCATCGTCAGTCGGGACCTCAAGGAGCGGCTCGCCCGCAGGCGTCGTCGGATCGGTGCGCAACGCGTATGCGCCAGCCAGCGCTGGTCGCCAGTGTGATCCCGTCTCGTCATCAATCGTCATCGGCCCAGACTGATCAATCACTGGAAGGTCTGGGATCACCAGCTTCTGTCGAATCGTTGGCGTGATCGACAAATTGAGCCCCGCGAGATTGGCAACTACCCCACTCCATGGACCCGCAGCGATCACCGTTTGTGGCGCGTGTACATCGCCGCGGCTCGTTGCCACGCCCGTCACCGTGCCGCTCGCGTCGCGAAGGAATCCGGTCACAGTTGTTTCGAGTGCGTATCGCGCATGTCCCGCGCCGACCGCACCGCTGATGTGACCAGCGTGCGAGGAGGCTGCCGCGTATCCGTTCGTCAGTGCAACCTGATCAATGAAGCCGTCGCCGGCCCGGAAACGCACCTGTCGAATCTCAGGTGAAAGGTATGACCAGCGCGCACGTGCTTCATCACCGCTCAGCAGCTCCACGTCAGTAAGACCAAAGGTTCGCTGCAGCGCAACGAGTTCACGCCCCCTCGTGGCACTCGCCTCGGTGCGACTGCAGAAGAGGTAGCCCTGCTGTCGAATTCCAAGGTTCCATCCGTTGAGGCCCGACTCCGCTGCAAAGTTCAGATAGAGCGACAGGCCCTCTTGCACAAGCGCCAGCTCATCAGCGTTGTCGTGCTGCAAGCGAAACGCGCCCGTTGCTGCCGCAGTCGTGAGCGAGGCAATGCTGCTACGGCGTTCAATCACCAGAACCTGGAGGCCGGCACGTGCTGCAAAGTACGCCGTGGCGGCACCGGCAACGCCAGCGCCAATTACTACGAGGTCAACCTGCGAAGGGAGTGCTCCGTTGGTGCGGTCGTAGGTTGGAAGGTGGCTGTTGTCGACGTTCACGCGGAGAGCCCGGCAGCCTCACGGGCAGCGCGCATCCGCGCGGCAATGGCTGACGCGCTGCGCGGATCGGCGCCGTCGAGCAGCTTCGGTCCAACACCGAAACCTGCGGCACCGGCGGCACGAAGTGCAGCGATCTCGTCGAGGCCCACGTTCGTTGGCACGATCTTGCTCGTTGGGCTCGGCGCAAGTGTTGAGCGAATAAAGGCTGGTGCGCTGATAGCGGCGGCGGGGAAGAGTTTCACGTAGCGCGCACCAGAGCGTTCGGCGAGGGCGATCTCCGTGGGGGTAAAGGCACCGGGGAGCCAATCAATGCCTGCCTCTTGGGCAAGCGCGCCAGTAGCGGGATCGGTGATTGGTGAGACGAGGAAGGTGGCGCCAGCGTCGGCCATGCGCCGTGCGGTAGCCGCGTCGTAGACGCTCCCCGCGCCGATCGACAGTGTTGGGTGTGAGGTGCGAAGCGTGACGATCGCTGCAACCACCGCCGCCTCGGCACCTTCACCGCGCAAGAAGAGCTCCAGTGCAGGTATCCCAGCATCAACGGCGGCATCGGCCCATGCGTTCAGCACGACCGCATCTTGGGCCGCAACAGCGGGGAGGATGCCAGCCGTACTAAAGAGTGTGTCGAGAATCTTCGCGCTCATGGCGGCAGTATCCCACGGAGGACGGTAGGCTCGCGCCATGAAGTTCACGACGCACACGATCGGCCAACACGCCATTGAGGTGTGGGTTCCGCCCACCCTGTCGCCGAACACACCGATCCTGGTCATGCACGACGGGAAGAACGTCTTCAACCCAGCCACGTCAACGGTTGGCGTGACCTGGGGTATTGCGGAAGCGGTCGAACGCGTCATCGCGCCTGCACACCCCGAACTGCAGCCACTCATCGTGGCGGTATGGGTTCCCGACGAGCGTCGCCGCTTCCAGGAGCTCGCCCCACAAGCGGTGATGGAGCGCTATCCGCAGATTTGGGATGAGATTGGCGGGCCGACCGTCTCATGGGCGATCAACGATCGCACCCTGCGCGGCGATGACTACCAAAAGGTACTCGCAACAAAGGTGCTGCCGTGGGCGCGCGAGACATTTGGCATCACCGTATCGCGCGAGCGCACCGCCGTCTGCGGATCGTCGATGGGGGCGCTGGCATCGCTCTATGCGTTGACGCGATACCCAGAAACCTGGGGGTCGGCGCTCGCCCTCTCCACGCACCTGCCGCTCGGCGATGGACTGATGGGGGCGGGCCTTGCTGATCTGCTGCCGCCGCCGGGTCGCCATCGCATCTGGATGGACTACGGCGACCAGACGCTTGATGCCGCCTACGCCCCATATCAGGCACGCTTCGATGCGGACCTTGCGGCGCGCGGCTGGAAGTTCGGCACCGATGTGCTGACCACCCCATTTCCGGGGCACGACCACAGTGAGCGAGCCTGGTCGGCACGCATCCATCTTGTGCTGCAGTGGTGGCTCAACGGCCTCGGGTGAGTTTCGCCCTCTGGTAGGCTCGCTCTATGCCGCAGACCATCATTGAAAAGATCTGGAACCAGCACGTTGTCGATCAGCAGGAGGGGGCGCCCGCCATCCTCGCGATCGACCTGCACCTTGTGCACGAGGTCACCAGTCCCCAGGCATTCACCGGGCTACGGGCCCGTGGACTGAAAGTTCGCCGCCCGGACCGCACGGTGGCCACCGCCGATCACTCCATTCCAACCACCCCACGCAACCTGCCGATCGCCGATGAGATGGCCGCCGCCCAGGTGAAGCAGCTCGAGGCAAACTGCGCCGAGTTCGGCGTCCCGCTCCACGGCTGGGAGTCACCGAACCAAGGGATCGTGCACGTCATTGGGCCAGAGCTCGGCCTCACCCAGCCTGGCGCCACCATCGTCTGCGGCGACTCACACACGGCCACCCACGGCGCGTTCGGCGCGCTGGCATTCGGCATCGGCACCAGTGAAGTTGAAATGGTCCTGGCAACGCAGTGCCTGCTGCAGCGCAAGCCCAAGACCTATCTCGTCCGCGTCGACGGTACGTTGCGACCAGGCGTCTCCGCAAAGGACATCATCCTCGCGCTGATTGCACGCATCGGCGTTGGTGGTGGCACCGGTCACGTCTTCGAATACGCGGGTTCGGCCATTCGCGCCCTCTCAATGGAAGAGCGCATGACGATCTGCAACATGAGCATCGAGGGTGGTGCTCGCGCCGGCCTTGTTGCCCCCGACGAAACCACGTTCGCCTACCTGAAGGGTCGACCACATGCGCCGCAGGGCGCCGATTGGGATGCCGCGGTCGCGCGCTGGCGAACGCTCACCAGTGATGAGGGTGCAACCTACGACAAAGAGATTGTCATCGATGCAAACACGTTGGAGCCGATGGTCACCTACGGCACGAACCCAGGGATGGGCTTGCCGATTAGCGGCACCATTCCAAATCCTGCCGACGAATCCGATCCCGCCGCAGCGCGCGCGCTAACTCGCGCCCTGGAGTACATGGATCTGCGCGCGGGCGACAGCATCATTGGTCGACCGGTCAACACCGTCTTTATTGGAAGCTGCACCAATGGTCGCATCAGCGACCTGCGCCTCGCGGCGAATGTGCTCAAGGGCCAGACCATCGCGAAGGGTGTCCGCGTGATGGTGGTGCCTGGCTCTGCCGACGTGAAGCGACAGGCGGAGCGCGAGGGGCTCGACACGATCTTCCGTGACGCCGGCGCCGACTGGCGTGAGGCGGGCTGCTCGATGTGCATCGCCATGAATGGCGATCAGCTCGCCCCAGGCGAGTACGCGATCAGCACCTCAAACCGCAACTTCGAGGGGCGCCAGGGGAAGGGGGGTCGCACCTTCTTGGCCTCGCCGCTCACCGCCGCCGCCACCGCACTCACTGGCGTGATCGCCGATCCACGCACGCTCCCAGGGATGAGCCGCTGATGGCCGCCCCGAAGGTCGGCACCTTCACCACGGGACTCGTGCCACTCCCCGCCGAGAACGTCGACACCGACCAGATCGTTCC
>JBILBX010000010.1:0-12533 GCA_044353495.1 Candidatus Limnocylindrus sp.
GTCCCATCGCCGCCCTGCTCATGCGCGGCTCCATCGCGCGCATCCGCGCCCAGCTTGACTATGAGCGGATTGGCGCAGCAATCCTCTTAGGTGTCCAAGGCACCGTAGCAATCACCCATGGTCGTGCCCGACAGCGCATGGTCTACTTCGCCTGCGCCACTGCGGCACGCGCGGTGCGCGAGGGGGTCACCGAGCAGATCACCTCGTCGATCGCCAAGAACCCGATTGCCGCCCCCGATGGTCTCCCCGTCGGACCGGCGTAAGGTGGCAACCCGGCGAGCCCCGGCTGCGCCGAAGGATGCAGCGGCGCGAGCGCATACGGCGGGCCGACGCGATGCGCTCACCGCCCTCTATGAGTCGGACTTTGGCATGCGCACGGCGCTGGCAGTGCTGGAGCGACGGATAGCCGCGGGCGATGTCACCGAGGAGACCCTCCGCTGGTCCCGGCCACTTCTCGAGGTCGTGGAGGCGAATCGCCCACAGATTGATGCCGCAATTGAGCGCCTCGCCACCGCCTTCCCCCTTGCGACCATGGCCAGAATTGATCGTTCGCTCCTGAGGTGTGGCCTAGGGGAGGTGATACACTCCCGCACGGCGGCGCCGACCGAGGCGATCGCTGCGTGGACCTCGCTCGCCCGCACGTATAGCGGCGAACCGGCCCGCAAACTGGTCAACGGCGTACTCGGCACCGCGCATCGCGAGGTTGCCGCCACGGCGGAGAGAGACGGAGGGAGTAACTCATGAGCGACAAGGATCAGATCTTCCAGGAGCTCCAGAGCTACATCGTTGAGCAGCTCGGCGTTGAGAAGGAGAAGGTGACCCGCGAGGCCGCCTTTATCGAAGACCTCAATGCAGACTCCCTCGACCTTGTGGAGTTCGCAATGGGCCTTGAAGAGAAGTTCGGCGTAACGATTGCTGACGAAGAGCTCGGCAAGATCAAGACGGTGCAAGACGCCGTCGACGCCATCGCCGAGAAGAAGGGCTGAGATGGGGCGGCCCCATGGCCGCCAGAGTGAGGCTCCAGCCTTGCTCAGTGCGACCATTGGGGCGTGCCACCACTCCGCACGATGACGCTCGTAGTGGCGCCACTTTCGATGACCCCAGCACAACGTGAACGCCTCAACCTCCCTGTGGGGAGCGAGACACTCGTAGAGCTGGCTCTCACGCACCCATCACGTCGCCATCAAGAAGGGGCTGCGTCGGATAACGAGCGCCTGGAATTCCTCGGCGATGCAATCCTTGGTGCCGTCGTCGCTGCCCGGCTCTATGCCGACGACACTGCGGCGGAGGAGGGGGATCTCTCTGAGCGCCGAGCCGCTGTTGTCTCGCGTGCCGCGCTCGCGGAGGTTGCCCTGCGCATCGGCATTGACGAGGTGTTGATGCTCGGCGAGGGTGAGGCGTCGCGCGGAGGTGCACGTCGACCTGCGGCACTCGCCGCGGCATTTGAGGCGCTCGTTGGTGCGATCTTCTTGAGCCACGGCTTCGCCGCCGCCGCCTCATTCATTGAAGGGCATATGGGCGCCGAACTCGCCGCACCCCGCGCCGCACTCGGCAAGGGGATCAAGACGCTCCTGCAGGAGTGGACGCAGGCACGGAATGGCTCCCTGCCCCGATACGACGTTGTCGCTACCACTGGCCCTGAACACGACCGCACGTACGAGTGCGTCGTACGCGTTGACGGCAGCGAGGTCGCGCGCGGATCTGGGCCAAGCCGCCGCGCCGCTGAAGCTGCCGCCGCTGAGGCTGCCATTGACCTCCTCGGCATCACGGCCGGAGGCGCGCAGTGAGCCGACTACGACTCCGTGAGGTGCGACTGAGCGGCTTTAAGACCTTTGCTGACAAGACGACGATCGCCTTCACCCCGGGTATCACCGCAATCGTTGGGCCAAACGGAAGCGGTAAGTCGAACGTCGTCGACGCCCTCCGCTGGGCGCTCGGCGAGGCTGGCCGCGGCATTCGCTCCAAGCGTGTCGATGAGGTCATCTTCGCCGGATCAGAGAAGCGTCGTCCGCTCGGCCTCGCCGAGGTTTCGCTCTCGATCGCCAATGAGGATGGGCTCTTTGACCTTCCGTTCACCGAAATTGAGATTGCCCGTCGCGCCGATCGCGGTGGCGGCCAGGAATATCTGCTCAATCGCGAGAAGATTCGCCTTCGAGACCTCAACGAGCTGCTCGACGGGGCGGGCCTCGCCGAGAATGGACTCCTCTTCATTGGTCAGGGTGCCGTTGATCAAGCGCTGAGCCTCAAGGCAGAGGAGCGCCGCGCACTCGTTGAGGAGTTCGCCGGCACCGCGCGCCACGAGCGACGCCGCGCACGAGCGGAAGCCGAGATGAAAGAGGCAATCGATAATCGGGCCCGTGTCGAGGAGATTCTCGGCACCCTCCGTCCACAAGAGCGTCGCCTCGCGACGCTGGCGAAGCAGGAGGCCGGTCGCGAAGAGTTGCTGACCGAAGCGGTCGAGCGAATCGCCGCACTTGGAGCCGCACGCGGCGCCTGGATCGCCTCCCGACGTGTGCGCATCGGCGGTCAACTCTCGACGGTGACGAGCGAGCTGCACTCCATTCGCGAGCAGCTGCGCAACGCCGACGAAGAGGCTCATCGACGTCGAGAACGCTTGGGGCTTGCCCGCACCGAACTCGACGTAGCACGACGTGCCCTTGAGGTGGCTCGTGAAGCCCGTGAATCTGCCGAGAGGGCACACGCCCGTGTTGATGCTGAGTCTTCTGCGCTGACGCGAGACGTAGAGCGCATCGCATCGGAAGTCGCCGTCGCAGAAGCGGAGATCGCATCCGTGGAGGCGCTGCGTGCCGCTGCAGCCCCTGCAGTCGACGCAGAGGCGGTGGCCGCCCTCGAGATCCTTGATGCCGACCTCTCTTCGGCGCGCCGCGAGCTGGAGGCACTCACCGATGGCACGGGGGAGGGGAGTAGCGACTCTGCAGTGCGCGCTCAACGTTCGCGCGAGGTTGAGCGAGCAGATCTCACCGCCCGTCTCGAGCGACTCCAGGCAGAGCGCACCGCCGTGACTGCAGACGGCGCCAACGAAGATCCCACCGCCGCTGAAAACGTTCTCATCCTCGCTGCGACCGCCGCCAGCGATGCCGCCGCTCGTCTCGCCGCTGCATCACGCGAACTAGCCGAGGCGGAATCCG
Source organism: Candidatus Limnocylindrus sp. (assembly GCA_044353495.1). GTDB lineage: Bacteria > Chloroflexota > Limnocylindria > Limnocylindrales > Limnocylindraceae > Limnocylindrus. The sequence goes on from JBILBX010000010.1 coordinate 3,150, forward strand.
GCGCCGCCGCCGCTCGGGCAACCGTTGGAGAGAGCGAACGTGCCGCTCGCGCCGCAGAGGCGGAGGCGGCGTCACTCTCGGGCCGACTCGCCGCACTTGAAACACGTCGCGCAGCCCTGCAGGAGCGCGCGCTGTCGAAGGCGGCACATGCGATCGGTGGGCGCGGCCTGCTGGCGGGCGTAGAGCTTCGCGAAGAGGGTCGCACCGCCGTGCTCGCCGCACTCGGTGCGTTGGCACGCGGCTTCGTTGTTGATCAGCGTGGCGCAAGCCTGCTCGATGACGAGCAGGGGGCACTCCTGATTGATGGCGCTGACGTGATGAGCGCAACGACGCACCCGACACTCCCATCCTTGAGCAGCGAGGTTGTGAGCGATCCTGATGGGCTACTCGGACGACTCCTGGCAAGCGTCTTCGTTGCGCCGAGCGTCGCGGCCGCGTTGAGTGCCCTCGCCGATCTCCCTCTTGGCGGCACGATCGTCACGCGCGCCGGCGCCGTTGTTCGCCATGGCGGAGTTGTCATTCGCGAAACGGAGCCAGAGGATGCACTCGTTGACTCAGAGATCAGTCGGGCCGCCGCAGCAACGGAGCGGCTCCGAGCCAGCGCTGCGGCCCTGCGGGGCGAAGCCACTGTGGCAGCGGAAACCCTGACTTCGGCTGAAGCACGACTCGTGCAGGGGCGCGAAGCCGAGGTGAGCACGCGTGCAGCGCTCCGTGCTGCTGAATCGGCACGTGCTGAGGCGGAGCGCCGCCGCGACGCGGTTCGCCGAAGCACGTCAGAGCGCGCTGAACGAATCAGTCGCCTTGATGCCGCCGTCACCGCCGCCCAGGCGCGGCTCAATGAGATTGCCCTTACCCCTGAGCAGGCCATCGCCACCGACGCTGCAACCCAGTGGCGCGCCCGCGTTGAAGAGCTGACCGCCCGCCGCGCTCACCTCGCAACCGCCGTGGAAACAGATCGAGCGGCCCTGCGCACCTGGGAGCTGGCGCGCGCACGTGGCGATGCCACCGTTGCCGGTGCCTCTGCCCGAATCGCGCGAGCCGCAGAGGAGCGTGGCGCCCTGGAGACGCGTGTCGCAAACCTGCGCGCCCAGCTTGCCGAGCAGTCTGGCCTCGCAACAGCAGCCCGAGCCACGGCAGCGCAGCGCGAAGAGAGCGTGCAGGCGAAGGCGGCCCTGCAGGTTGAGATTGAGAGCGAGATTGCAACAGATGAAGAGGCGAAGCGCGGCCTCCGCGCACGCGAGCAGCAGCTCGACGAGGCACTGCGCCCGCTGGAGCGCGACGGTCAGGCTGTTGAGTTTGAGCGCGAGCGATTCATCGAAGAGTTGAGTGGCGACCTCGCCGCCTTCGGCCGCCGCCTCTCTGAAGACGCCCGGTTGGCCGTCGGCATCCCAGCTGCGCTCCGCACCGCCACACCAGCCGATGACGCCGAAGTTCCCGCCGAAGGGGAGACCGCTGCACGTGAGGGGCTCGCCCGTCAGCAGGCGGCTGCTCTTGTTGAATATTGGGAAGGGCAACACGCCGCTACCTCTGCAACGACACTTGCTGCACCTGACCCCGAAGAGCTCCGAGCGCTGGAGCGGCTGCGACGCAAGATCGGCCCCCTTGAGGCTGGCGGCGCCAGCATCGTGATGGAGCACCAGGAGCTTCGCGCCCGACTCGAATCGCTCGAAGTGCAGACTCGTGATCTTGATGGTGCAATTGAGAAGGCAGCGACGCTGATGCGGGAGCTCGATCAGCTCGTTGAGTCAACCTTTACTGAGCAGTTCGCCTCACTACAGACCACCTTTGCATCGAACTTCCAGCTCCTCTTTGGTGGCGGAGATGCGCAACTGCGACTTGCCGACGAGGGTGAATCGCGCCGACCCGGCATTGAAATTGACGCACGGCCACCCCTCAAGCGCCGCCAGCAACTCTCCCTCCTCTCGGGTGGAGAGCGTGCGCTCACCGGCGTTGCGCTGCTGCTCGGCATGTTGGCGGTTCGCCCTCTCCCGTTTGTTGTTCTTGACGAGGTAGATGCCGCTCTCGACGAGGCAAATGTGACGCGCTTCGGCGATGCCATCCGCGAGTTGAGTGAGCGCACACAGGTCGTGGTGATCACTCACAACCGGGGTACGGTTGAAGTTGCCGACAGCCTCTGGGGCGTAACCGTTGGCGAAGATGCGGCAAGCCGCGTCTTCGGACTACGTCTCGATGAGGCGAAGCGCATCGCCGAGCAGGCCCGCGCTGAGCGTGAGGCGGCGCGTTGAAACTCGCCTTCTGGCGAAAGAGCTCTCCTGACGATGAGAAGCGTGTGGCCGAAGCCACCACCCCAGCCGCCAACCCACTCGCCAAAGTTCTCCGTCGATTTACTGCTCCAGAGCCCGATTGGCGCGAACTTGAAGAGGCGCTCCTTGCCAGCGACGTCGGGCTGGTTGCCACGACCGCGCTCATTCAGGCGGCCCGCGATGGCGACGGAGCGAGTGGACGTGCGCGGGTACGGGCCGCGGCGTTGAGCCTGCTTGGCGACGACTCAATCAACCTGCACGACGACGCGGACGTTGTGCTGCTCGTTGGTGTCAACGGAGTCGGCAAGACCACGACCGCGGCCAAACTCGCATCGCGTGCGAAAGGCGCTGGACTCTCGCCCCTCCTCGTTGCTGCCGATACATTTCGTGCAGCGGCGATCGACCAGTTGCGCGCACTCGGCGTGCGTGAAGGGGTTGAGGTGGTTGAGGGGCGCCCAGGTGGTGATCCTGCCGCTGCAATTCATGATGCGCTGACGCTGGCGGCTGCACGTGCCTTCACCCCCGTGATCATCGACACCGCCGGCCGCATGCAAACCCGGAGCGGCCTAATGGACGAGCTCGCCAAGATCCGGAGGGTGGTAACGAAGGTTGCCCCAACCCGAACCGTTGAAGTGCTGCTCGTGTTGGATGGCACGGCGGGGCAGAACGGCCTCGCTCAAGCTCGTGGATTTGATGCGTCAGCGGGGATCGACGGCATCGTGCTGACCAAGCTCGATAGCGGTGCGCGCGGTGGGGTAGCCCTAGCGGTACGCCGTGAGCTTGGCCTGCCGATTCGTTGGATCGGAACGGGCGAGCGGGCCACCGATCTGGTGCCATTCGCCGCAGAGGCGTACGTCGACGGGTTACTAGGCGCGCCTACGGGCTCCTGACGCCGGAATCTGCGAGATCGTCTGGATCCTTCCCAGGCGAGAGGCTGCAACGAAAAGGCCGACGGCGATAGAGGCACCACCGCCAACGAAGAGCGCAACGCCACTCCCGGCCACAGAGCTACCAATTACTCCGCCAATGATGATCCCCATCAATCGGCCGACAATGCCGACGCCATCATTCGCGGCGTTTGCGCGCCCCTGGAAGTTGGCCGGTAGAACGCGCCCACGAATGGCCGCCTGGTTTGCCTCCCAGATTGTCTCAAAGCCATCGCTGAGTAGTTGGTGGCCAACAAGCATTGCGAACCCAACTACGGTCGCTCCCGGCGCGAGGGGCACAAGCGCGAGGCCAATTCCGACGATCACCAAGCTGAGGGAGATCGCGCGGCCAACGCCAAAGAACCGCGAGATGCGTTCGGTGAAGACGCCACCAAGGAAGGAGGCAATGCCACCGGTTGCGATCACTAGTCCGATCGCTTCAGGGCCGAGGCCGAGCCCATTCGTGACATAGATCAGGTACGAGGAGCGGAAGAGGCCAAAGTAGAGGCCGATCACAAATGTCGAGATCAGCAGTGGTCGCATGAGCACAACGGACCACGTCTTCTTTAGGCCGTCGGAGAGCTCCCGGAAGAAGCTGGCACGCGCAGATGCTGGTGGCAGTTTCGGTTCAGCCACGCGGAGGAACCCGATCAGCACTGCCGAGAAGATGTAGGTAAGCGCGTCAATCCCAATGGCAACGGGTCCACCGAATGCACCAACCAGCAGTCCCGCTGAACCGAACCCAAAGAACTCTGCTGCACCGCGAATCCCCAGCGTTCGCGCTAGCACCGCGCGCAGCGCAGATGAGTTCACCAGGCCAGCAAAGTAGCTCCGCTCAGCAATATCAAACGTTGTCGCGCACATGCCGGTGAGGGCGCTCACCGCGATCAGGTGGGGGAGGGTGACCCCATCGAAGAGTGCGGCAGCGAGTGGGATCGTACCGAGTAGCAGTGCCCGAAGCAGGTCCGTCGCGATAAGGACGGGCTTCCGTGGAAGGCGATCAATCCAGACACCGGCGAACTGACTTACCAGCGCCCCAGCGATGAGGTCTACAGCGGCAAGGGCGGCCGCCTCCGCTGCATTGATGCCGAGTCCGATGATGGCAAGGAGGGGGAGTGCGGCACGGGTGATGAATGAGCCGTAGGTAGAGATGGCCTGTGCGCTGGTCAAAATGTTGACGTCGCCTCGCACGAGCGGGGAGAGCCCTTGGATCCCGCCCCGCTCCTTCTGGGTCCCCTTTTGAGCTGCCATGGCGCGAGCGTACACTCTAGGCATGTTTGACGCGCTCGGTAGCAGTCTTCGCACCTCACTTCGTCGCCTCACGGGGAGCGGTCGCATCAGCGCCGCCGATCTTGAGGCGGGTCTTGCTGACATTCGCACCTCGTTGGTTGGTGCCGACGTTGCGATGCCTGTTGTTGCACAGCTGCTAGAACGCATCGGCGATCGGGCGCGTGCCAGTGAGATCGTTGGTGGTCTCGGCGCGGGCGAACGCATGCTCGGCATCCTGCACAGCGCGCTAACGGAAACGCTCGGCGGCTCAGGTCGCGACATCGATCTGCGCGAACGTCCAGCAACCATTCTCCTTCTCGGGCTGCAAGGTGCGGGGAAGACAACGACCGCGGCAAAGCTTGCCTACCGCTTGGCGAAAGATGGTCGCCGCCCGATGCTCGTCGCTGCCGACCCACGTCGACCTGCAGCGGCAGAGCAGCTCGCAACGTTGGCCGCCGCAATCAAGGTGCCAATGCATCGTGAACCGGTCGGCACCCCAGTGGCAGAGATCGGAACGCGTGCCATTGCTGCAGCCCGACGCCTCGGCCTCGACGTGGTGATCATCGACAGCTCAGGGCGCACCACCCTCGACGATGAGCTGCTTGAGGAGTTGCGCGACCTTCGTGATGCAACCAAGCCGCGAGAGCGGCTCTTGGTTCTTGACGCCGCCACAGGGCAGTCGGCGCTGGCCATTGCAGAAGGATTCAAAACTGTCGCTGAGCCGACAGGGCTCATTCTCTCCAAGTTGGACGGCGATGCTCGCGGTGGTGCCGCACTCTCTATCGCTGGTGGCGCAGGGATTCCCGTGGTCTACGTGGGCACCGGCGAGCGCTCCGATGCGCTGGAGCGATTCCACCCCGAGCGCATCGCCAACCGCATTCTCGACATGGGTGACCTGGCAACGCTGGCGGAGCGCGTACGCGACGCCGAGATCGGACCGGCGGCTGGCCCCGATGCCGAGGTACGCGCAAAGGCGGCAGAGGCGCGCGCACTGCGCGGCGGGATGACCTTTGACGACCTCCTCGGCCAGCTCCGCCAGATGTCGTCCCTCGGACCGATCGGCCAGGTCGTCAAGATGATCCCGGGCATGGGGGGAATGGCCGAACAGGCGGAGGCTGCTGTTGCAAGCGGCGAGCTAAAGCGCACGGAGGCGATCATCCTCTCGATGACCCCTGCGGAGCGACGCGACCCAGCCCTCTTAACCCTGCCACGTCGCCGCCGGATTGCCGCGGGGGCGGGGCGAGCCATCGAAGAGGTCAATCGGCTGGTGAAGCGACTCGAAGAGATGCGCACCCTGATGCGACGTGCCGGCGGTGGTGACCCGAGTCGGCTGATGGGCGGCGGGGCGGGCCTCCCTGGCAAGCACGCGGGCGGGCGGATCCCCCCGAAGGCGGCGAAGCGGGAGAAGCGGGCGAAAAAGGGTGGTAAACGGCGCTAGTTCACGGGGAGAGATGCGCCCGAGCCGCTGAGCGGCTAGGATTCACGGACTGACCCCCTGGCAACGCCAGGGCCACCAGCCGCTCCGGAAGGGGCGGCGCCTCGGAGGATGCATCAGGGATGAGTGTTCGGATCCGTTTGACCCGCGTGGGCGCATCTAAGCAGCCATCGTATCGCGTGGTTGCCACTGATCGCCGCTCGCCACGAGATGGTCGCTCACTAGAAATTCTTGGCCACTACAACCCACGCACCGAGCCAATGACGCTGGTGCTTGATCTCGCCAAGGTTGATGCCTGGATCGCAAAGGGCGCACAGCCATCTGACGTTGTCGGCAAGTTGATCACCAAGGCGCGCGCTGGCGGAATCGCCATGGGCGGCAAGACGCTGGCGAAGGCTGCAACACCTGGCTACACCAAGCCTGGCACGCGCCCAGTTGTCGAAGAGCCAACAGTGGTCGTTGAAGCTGCGCCAGAGGCCGCCGTTGAGGCGTCCGCTGATGCACCTGTCGCCGAAGCGGCACCGGCAGAAGAGGTCGCAGCTGTTGAAGCAGCACCTGTCGCCGAAGCGGCACCAGCAGAGGCGGCACCAGCCGCTGAGGAGGCCTAAGTGGCAGCAGCGCAGCTCGTCGAGTACGTCGCAAAGTCGCTTGCCGACAATCCAGACGGCGTCAGCGTTGAGGTAGAGGAGGATGGCGACGCCATCATCTTGCGTCTCGTCGTTGATGAAGAGGATATGGGCCGCGTCATCGGACGCAACGGCAGCATTGCCAAGGCAATGCGCAGCCTGTTGAAGGTTGTCTCAAATCGCACCGGAGAGAACTACGTCCTCGAAATCGGCTGAGACGACGACGGACCTGCGCGTTGCGCAGGTGCGCGGCGTTCGCGGTCTTGATGGCACCCTTCGCCTCGAGGTACTGACCGACCTTCCAGAGCAACGCTTTATCCCTGGCGCGCGCCTTTGCATTGAAGGTACCGAGCGCGTCCTCACGCTGCTCGAGGTGACCCCAGGCTCCCCAGGCCTCTTCATTCGTTTCGGCGAAGTGCAGAGCCGACTGGCGGGCGAGCGACTTGTTGGTGCCTACCTCACGATTCCAGCTGCCGAGGCACAGGTGCCACCAGACCGTGTGCTCTGGGATGAGGTGATTGGCGTCACGGTGCGCGACACTCAGGGCGAAATCATTGGGGAGATTCGTGATCTCTATCGCGCCGGTGGCGCCGAGGTCTATGTCGTACATACGCCAGACGGGGGAGAGATTGACCTTCCCGCCGTTGCTGCGGTGATCGTGGAGTTTGCGCCACGCGACGGGCGTATCGTCGCCGACCTCACCGGTTCGGAGCTCACGGTTCGTGCAGCGAAGACACCTCGTCGGCGAGGGCCACAGAAGACCCCGGGTAGCGTCGCCTCGCTGCGCGCCGCGAAGGCCTCCCGTCGCCCGAAGAAGAGCGCTGCGAAGCGTGCTGCAGGTGACGCATGAGTGAGGAGTCCAAACCAGTGTTGAAGATCGACGTGATCTCGCTCTTCCCAGAAACGATCATATCGGCGCTCTCCGCCAGCATCCCCGCGCGGGCCCTTGAGCGGGGCTTGGCCACGCTGACCTGTCATGACCTGCGCACCTGGGGAATCGGGAAGCATCGGTCGGTCGACGATGAGCCGTATGGCGGTGGAGCAGGGATGCTCTTGCGGCCAGAGCCGCTCGTTGATGCAATTGGGGCACTGCGTGGTCCAGACTCCACCGTCATCCTCTTTGATGCGGGGGGCGAGCGACTACGACAGCCACGAGTCCGCGCACTGGCGGCGGCCTCGCACCTGATCATCATCTGTGGTCGCTACGAGGGGGTTGATGACCGCGTTCGCGCCTACGTTGATCTGGAGCTCAGTCTCGGCGACTTCGTCCTCTCCGGCGGCGAGCCAGCGGCAATCGTCCTCTGTGATGCAATCCTGCGCCTCGTCCCTGGCGCTATTGATGCCGCGTCGCTCTCGGAGGAGTCGTTCTCGGGGGAGCTCCTGGAGTATCCCCAGTTCACCCGGCCCGCCGAGTTCCGAGGCGTAGGGGTACCGGAGATCCTCCTCTCAGGGAACCACGCGGGGGTCGCCGCCTGGCGGCACGAAGAGGCGGTCCGCCGCACCCAGCGTCAGCGCCCTGACCTCGCCAAGCCCACGAAGGGGAGCGAGGGGTCGTGAGGGGAGGCCCCAGGAGGGCTGTGCTATTCTCACCGCCCGCGCCGACAGGTTCTGTCGGCCACCACGGAGACTAATCATGGATTTGATCCGCACGCTGACCGACGCCCAGATGAAGAGCGATCTCCCGGAGATCAAGACCGGCGACACCGTCAAGGTGTCGGCAAAGGTCGTTGAAGGGAACCGAGAGCGCATTCAGGTATTCGAGGGCACCGTCATGCGCCTGCGCGGCGGCGGACTCGGCCTGAACATCACCGTTCGACGTATCGCCTCAGGCGTTGGCGTTGAGCGAACCTTCAAGGTGCACAGCCCACGCATCGAGAAGATCGAAGTCGTCCGACACGGTGTATCCAACCGGGCGCAGCTCTACTTCCTGCGCGATCGCGTCGGTAAGCAGTCGTCGCTCCGCGAGCGCCGCGATAGCGCCACCGACATTGCGAAGAACGAAGTGAAGGCCGCTGCAAAGAAGGCGATCAAGGACGAGGCAGACGCCGTACTTGCCGCCGCCGCTGCCGTCGTTGCAGCCGAAGAGGCCGCAGTGGCCGCCGCTGCAGCAACAGCCGCCGCCGCCGAAGAGGCCGCCGCAGCTGCAACTGCAGCCGAAGTCGTCGCTGAGGCTCCTGCCGTTGAAGCTCCAATCGCCGAGGCGCCAGCCGCCGAAGTGAGCGAGGCGAGCGCTGACGTCGCGACTGAAGAGAGCGCACCTGCTGAGGCGCCAGCCGCTGAGGCATCGGAGAAGGCTCCGGAGTGAGCGACCTGCGGCCCACGAGTGGCCGCACACTGCCAACTCGCGAACTCGAGCTACGCCACGGACATCCTAAACGTGCCGTTATTGGCATTGATGAAGTTGGTCTCGCACCACTTGCCGGACCCGTCGTTGCCTGCGCCATTCTGATGCCCGCAGGAGATCCGATCCCTGGCGTCCGTGATTCAAAGATGCTGACCCCGGCACGTCGCGTCGCCCTTGCGCAACAGATTCGAGAGGTTGCTGTGGCAATCGGGATCGGTGCTGCATCAGCGCGAGAGGTGGAGCGCATCAACCCACGTGCGGCTTCGCATCGCGCAATGGCGCGTGCCGTCGCGCAGCTCTCGCGGAGGAGGGGAGCAGCGCCAGATTTTGCCCTCGTCGACGGGAGCAGCGCTCGTGAGCTCCGCGACCTGATTGGGCCACATGCAACCGTGGTACGCGGCGATCAGTCGGTGTATGCGATCGCCTGTGCCTCCATCGTCGCGAAGGTGCTTCGTGACAAGCTCATGGCCGAACTCGCACTGCGCTATCCCGGATACGGCTGGGAATCGAATGTGGGCTA
>JBILBX010000011.1:0-12521 GCA_044353495.1 Candidatus Limnocylindrus sp.
ATCTAACGGCGACGCACCTGATGCGTCGACCTGTTCGCGCCGCGCTCCTCGCCTTCGACCTGGGGAGCACCTCAGTCAAAGCACTCCTGCTCGATGCGGAGAGTGGTGCGCCGATTGCCATTGCACGCCGCGCAACCGGTGGCGGCGCAGATCCACGCGAGCAAGATGCCGACACCTGGTGGCGCGCAATCTGCACCGCCACTCACGAAGTGATGGCGCTGGCAACGGCTCAGAGCCCTGATGCGATTGAGGTGCGTGGGATCGGTGTTGATGGCCACGGACCATCGTTAACCCCGGTACGCGCAGACGGGAGTGCGGCAGGCCCGGCGCTGATGTGGCGCGACCGCCGCTCCGCCGACGATGAGGCCGCGCTCGAAAAGATTCTCGGACGTGGCGGATGGCTCCTCGGCGAACTACCGAAGGCGCGATGGCTCATTCGCGAGCGTCCCGAAACTGCCGCCGCATCCACCTGGCTCCTCTCGTCGTGGGATGCACTCACCCTGCGACTCTCTGGCGAGGCGGTCAGCGCCTTCTGGGATCCGGCGCGGAGCGTCTCCCCCGCGCAGCGCAGCGCGCTGCTCGCTGCAGGCCTCGATGAGCGCGCACTCCCGCCTGAAGTATTCCCGGGCACGCGGATCGGCACCCTGCTCCCTGGGCCAGCTGCAGATCTCGGTCTCCCTACTGGCGTGCCGATCGCCGCAGGGATGAACGATGGGCTTGCTGCGGTCATTGGCGCAGGCCTGACAGATCCTGGGCTTGGCGTTGATGTCGGCGGGACCGCTGGCGGCGTCGCTGTTGCGGCAACTCCGTCGGAGGCGGCGCGCATCACCACCGCCCTCCCAGGTCGACTCTGGTCGGGGCCAGCCCCAGCACCGTTCGGCGACGGGGTGATCCTCGGCGGCGCCTTCGCGGGCACCGGCCGACTCCTGGAGTGGGTCGTCACGGAGCTGCTCGCGAACGATCCGATGGCAGCACCGGCGCGCCGCGCTGAACTCTTTCGCGCCGCGGCCGCGCTGCCACTCGGCGCCGAGGGGCTCATGGCCAAACCGATCTCCCATCTCGGCTGGAGCAGCCCTCGCTCCGTCGATGATGCCTTCGTTGGACGAACGGATCAGCACAGCGCAGCGCACCTGGTGCGCGCAGCGATCGAGAGTGGTGCGCTTGCCGTCGCCCACCTGCTTGCGCCTGCGATCAAGGCGGGCCTGCAGATCAGCGAGATGCGACTCTCGGGTCCAGCTACCGGTGCGGCGCCTGGGCCGCTCTCTGGCGGTGAGCCAGTTCCCGCACCCCTGATTCAGCTTCGAGCCGACCTCTTCGGCATGTCCGTGGTCATTGGGCAGAACCCTGAGGCATCGGCGGCAGGTGCCGCCACACTTGCTGGCGTTGCAGCCGGCTCATTTGCCAACCTTCGCGAAGCTTCACAGGCAGTTGCGACGTCAGCGCAACGCGTGGAGCCGGATCAACGTGCGCAGGATCGCGCGCGGGAACTTCTTCAGAAGCATGGTGAGCTCTCTGCTGCTGCGGGGGAAAGCGGCGCGGGACGCCGCGAGGACTAAGCCTTCCGCTTCGCCTTCGGAGCGCTTTTTGGTGCGGCCTTCGGCTTGGCGACAGGTTTCACTTTCGTTGCAGCCTTTACGGCGCGCGCAATTTCAAGTCGCCCGGCGGCGGTTGTAGCCGCAGCACCATCGGCAAGTGGGAAGTGGCAGGCGACATTTACCGTTACATCTCGCGGCGTGGCGACCAGCTTCGGCTCTTCGGTCGAGCACTTCTCTGGATTGCCAAGCTGTTCGCGCAGCCAGCATCGCGTGCGGAAACGGCAGCCCGATGGCGGCGAGATCGGCGATGGGATCTCGCCCTCAAGAATGAGTCGGTCTTTGGCGTCGTGTGCCTCCACCTTTGGCACGGCGGAGATGAGTGCCACGGTGTACGGGTGCTGTGGCTTTGTGAAGACGCGCTCGACTGGTCCGATCTCAACGACCTTGCCGAGATACATCACAGCGACGCGGTCCGAGAAGTAGCCGACGACGTCGAGGTTGTGGCTGATGAAGAGGTAGGTGAGGCCCTTCTCGTTGCGAAGGTCGGTGAGTAGGTTCAGGACCTGGCTCTGAATCGAGACGTCCAGTGCGGAGACCGGCTCGTCAAGCACGATGAACTCTGGGTTTACCGCCAACGCACGGGCAATGCCAACGCGCTGGCGCTGGCCGCCCGAGAACTCGTGTGGGTAGCGTGACGCGTAGTTTGGATCGAGGCCGACAAGGTCAAGCACTTCGCGCACGCGCTTCTCGCGGGCGGCATGGTCACCGAGCTTGTGGGCGAGGAGGCCCTCCTCAATCTGGTCACCAATTGGCAGGCGCGGGTTCAGTGAACCGAACGGATCCTGGAAGACGATCTGCATGCGCTTGCGCAGCGCGCGGCGCTCCGCGGCGGAGAGCATCTTGATCTCACGCCCGTCGAAGGTGACGGAGCCGGCGTTGGCTGGCTGCAGGCCGAGGGCCACGCGGCCGAGCGTGGTCTTGCCGGAGCCCGACTCGCCGACGAGGCTCAGCGTCTCGCCGCGGGTAACGGTCAGATCAACGCCATCAACGGCGCGAACCGCGAGCGGCTTGCGAATGAGCGGGATGCCACCACGCACCTGGAAGTGACGCTTGACGCCAACGAGCTTGAGCAGCTCGCGCTTCTCTGCGGCCTTGCCACTCATCGCGCGGCCCCCTTCTTGGTTGTCGGAGTCTTGCGCTTCCCTGCAGCGGTGCCATCGAGCACCTCCTTGGTGCGAATGCAGCGTACGAGGCGCCCATCCTTGAGTGACTCAAGTGGTGGGACGGCGGTGGTGCAGGCGGTGATCGCGTAGCGGCAGCGTGGGGCGAAGCGGCAGCCCGACGGGAAAGCGTCGGGGGAGGGGACGATGCCCGAGATCGTGTTGAGCTTCTTGCCGCGCGCAGCAAACGTTGGGACCGAGGTGACAAGGTCACGCGTGTAGGGGCTCGCTGGCTCACGCAGCACGTTGGCGGCCTTACCCGTCTCAACGATCTGCCCGGCGTACATGACCGCGATGCGATCGGCGGTCTCGGCGACGACGCCAAGGTCGTGCGTAATGAGCAAGAGCGCAGCGCCGCGTTCGGTGGTGGTGCGGCGCAGCAGGTCGAGCACCTGTGCCTGAATCGTGACATCGAGGGCGGTGGTTGGCTCGTCTGCAATGATCATGGAGGGCTCCCCCGAGAGGGCCATGGCGATCATGGCGCGCTGGCGCATGCCACCGGAGAGCTGGTGGGGGTACTGCTTAGCCCGCTGGTCGGGCTGCGAGATCTCAACCTGCTCCAAGTAGCCGATGGCGAGCTTATGTGCCTCTTTCCAGCTCAGCTTTCGATGGGCCACGATCACCTCGGCGATCTGCTCGCCAATCGTGGTGACTGGGTTGAGGGCAGAGAGCGGCTCCTGGAAGATCACGCCGATCCCGCCGCCACGAATTGGGCGGAGCGCCTCTTCGCTTAGACCAACGAGTTCGCGACCCTTGAACATGACTGAGCCCTCAATGATCGCCTGCTTGCGGCTGAGCAGTGAGATGAGCGCCATCGCCGATACGGTCTTTCCAGAGCCCGACTCGCCAACAATCGCCAGGCACTCACCTGCAGCGAGGTCAAACGAGACACCGTCAACGACCCGCAGCGTGCCACGATGGGTGCGGAACGAGATCGCAAGATCGCGAACGCTGAGGAGTGGCGTCGTTGCCTTGCTCACGCGCGTCGCCCCTCAGGCTCGAGGCTCTCGCGCAACGCATCGCCCACCATGTTGACGGAGAGCGCAGTGAGCACAATGAAGAGCCCAGGGAATCCAACCCACCACCAGTTCCCCTGTAGGAAGAACTGCTGCGAGTTGGAGAGCATGTTCCCCCAGGTTGGGGTGAGTGGCGATACGCCGAAGCCTAGGTAGCTAATGAATGCTTCGCCGATGATCGCTCCACCAACAGCGAATGGGAATGAGACGACAACCGGGCCGATGGCGTTAGGCAAGACGTGGCGCAAGGCAATGCGCACTGGCGAAACACCGAGCGCACGCGCCGCCTCAATGAACTCCATCTCGCGCAACGCAAGAACCTGCCCGCGCACCAGCCGAGCGGTGCCCATCCAGCCGAAGAGCACAAATACGATGATCACGGTCATGAGTCCGGTGCCACCAAGCTCAGAGATGATTCGGGCTCCAACAATGATGACGAAGAGGCTCGGGATGGCGAGGAAGACGTCAACCAGGCGCATGAGGAATCCGTCGAGCTTGCCGCCGAAGTAGCCAGAGATGATGCCGACCAGGGTGCCAATCGTGATGCCGCCGATCGCCGAGATGAATCCGATGAGGAGAGAGCCGCGGCCACCGTTGACCGTCAACATGAACACGTCGAGTTGGAGCTGGGCGGTTTCGCCAAAGATGTGCTCAAAGGAGGGTGGTCGCCCAAGGAAGACGAACTCGCTCGGGTTGGGAATGCTGAAGCGGTCATATGGCGCGAAGATCGGTCCAACGATCACGAAGAGCAGCACAAAGCCGAGGATGCGCAGGCCCCACGGCCCCTGTCGTCCGGCGAAGAAGCGGCGTCGCGCCTGAGCCCATGGACTCTCAGAGGCGGCAGGCGCCGTTGCTTTTGGCGCGCTCTTGGAGCGAGCAGCCGCCTTGGTCACAGTCGCACGCGCGGGTCAAGAATGGCGTACAAGAGGTCGGCAACCAGGTTACCGATCACGACCATGACAGATCCGATTAGAAGGATCGACATCAAGACTGGGTAATCCAAGTTGTTTGTCGCCTGCAGTGTTAGTCGCCCAATCCCTGGCCACGAGAAGATGGACTCGGTAATGAGCGCGCCACCAAAGAGGAAGGGGAGCGCGAGCCCGATGTTCGTGGCAAACGGCACCAGTGCGGTGCGCAGCGCATGTCGCATCAGCACTCGAGCGCGGGTCAGTCCCTTAGCTCGGGCAGTACGCACATGCTCCATAGAGAGCGCGTCAATGACGCTGGCACGCACGTAGCGCGAGTCACCAGAGAAGCTAACGATCACCAACGTCATGACGGGCAGGATGAGGTGCGCGCCAAGATCGAGCAGTGCTGCCACCGGGTTGTTAGAGAAGTACTGCCAATACAGGTCGCTGCCGAATGCAGGCGACTCGCGGCCGTTCACCATGCCGTCCACCGGAGTGAGATTCAGCACGATTGCGAAGAGCCACATGATCAAGAAGCCGAGGAGGAAGGTGGGGAACGTGGAGAGCACATAGGTGACCGTTGTCACAGAGTTATCTAAGCGCCCCCCGTTGTTTACGCCGGTGTAGACGCCAACGATCACCGCGAGCGTCAACCAAATGACGATTGAAAGCCCGGCCAGAATAAGCGTTGGAAGGGCTGCGGCCGCGATGAGGTCCGACACAGACTCGCCATTGAAGTACGAGTAGCCAAGCTCACCGTGAATGATGCCGGTGTAAACCCCAGAGATGGCTGACGGTAGGAAGCTCGGGAAGCCGGTTGGTCCGATCAGGGCATCCAGACCGTCGGCATCGCGCCGGCAGGCACCGAGCCAGCGGCAGTACTGCACCGGCACAGGTTGATCGAGCCCAAGGGACTTCAGGTACCCCTCCTTTTGGGCGGCGGTGTACCTAGGGTTGAACGCGTACTTCTGTTCGGGACCGCCAGGGGCGGCGAGTAGGAGGGCATAGATGAGGACGGTGGAGCCAAGCATGATCGTAACGCCGAGCGCGATGCGCTTCAAAGCGAATTTGATCATGTGGCCTCCTCTCTCATGGGGGACGCTTTTTCAGGTCGGGGGGATCTTAGCGGGATATTGGGGGTGATGGGCAATCGCCGCGGAGCCCCTCTCGGAGCCCCGCGGCGAATGCAAACCGAATCGTTTCGGCTGACCTACTTAGTTCGACGCGACATCGAGCTCGTAGGCGTTCCAGATTGGGCCCCAGGCCGCATGCTGGAGGTAACCGCTCACGCGGCTCGACACCAGGACGATGTCAAGCCAGTAGTGCAGCGGAATCGTGACCACGTTCGAGGTCATGATGTTCTGCACCTCTGCCATGAGCGCATCCTGCTCAGCAACGTCGATTGAGGACTTGATCGCCTCAAGCTTCGTGTCGAGCTCTGGGATGTTCACGAACTGGTCGTTGCCGCCACCGTTCTCGTTGGTCTGGGTCGAGTGGTACGAGTCGTACCCGCTCGGCTCAACCGACGTGATGCCGAAGGCATGCAGCGCAAAGTCGAACGTACCGTAGGCCAGGTTGCACTTCGTGCCGGCTGCCACATCTGTGCGCTGACCGAAGAGCTGACCGCTTCCAACTGCGTCAACGATGGCAGTGATGCCGATCGTCTTCAGGTCAGCTGCAAGCAACTGCAACTTGGCACCGCGGGTTGGCTTCAACGTGGTGCACATGTCGAGGATTGCCTCGTCACGGTCACCGTCGTTGTCGACATCCTTGTCGACCGTCCCGTTGTTGTTCGTATCGCTCCAGCCGCCATCGGCCAGAATCTTTGCAGCTCGAGCAAGGTCAAAGGCTTCCACTTCCTGCTCCTCGTAGAAGAAGAAGGCTGGGAGCTCCATGTTCGTTGCTACGAAACCAACATCACCCTCAATCTGCTTGAGGTAGCGCTCTCGGTCGACTGCGGCCGAAACGGCTCGTCGAAGCTCGAGGTCAGAGGCTGGGCAGCCACCACCGCGCGCCGCGCGGTTTGGAAGCACGCCGTCTGGATCTGCCTCTGCCGGCGCGCCGTCAGAGCAGGTTGTCTGCGAGTGATTTGGTCGCAGGAACTCAACCGTGAAGCTTGGGAACGGGCGCTGCTCGTCGCCAAGGTCCTTGGTTGGGGCGTACTGCGAACCGTCAAGGTCGGTGACCATGTCGAGTTCACCGGCGCGGAACTTAGCAACGCAGGTCTCTGGCGAACCACAGACGACGTACTTCACTCGCGCAAGCTTCGACTGGCCGCCGTTGCGTGGGTCCTTCCAGTATGGGTTGCGAACGACCACGGTCTCAACACCTGGGGTTCGGCTCTCATACTTGAACGCACCGCTCGTTGGAACGTTTGGCAGGTCCTTGGTGCGGTAGCCCGCGCCCAAGAGCATGTCATCGGAGAGGTCGGTCGCTGGGTTGCCGCCAACGGCAGTACCGAGCGTGAACTTGCTGAAGTAGTGCTTTGGCGCAAGCGCTGGGCCGTACTTCAGGTTCTGGTAGAGCTCGGAGTAGTGCACGGTCATCGTTGAGCCTTCGCACACGATCTCCTTGATCTCCTTGGCGCCGACCTTCGAGACCGCAGTGTTCTTCTCATCGAGAATCCACTCGCGGGCGTACTGGAAGTCGGCGCAGGTGAGATCAACACCGTCGGACCACTTCCACGATCGGAGCTTCCAGGTAACGGTGGCGGCTGCGCCGTCAACAGTGCCTGGAACCTTAATGCCGCCGTTCTCCTTCGTAGGAATCTCGGTGGCCATCCATGGCTCAAGCTCGAGCTTGTCGTTCAAGCGGAGCAGACCATCGCTGGTCATGCCGATGACGTTGCTCGACATCACCGTGCTGTAGTAGAAGGGGTTCAGGCTGTCGACGTCCTGATAGTCACCGATGAGCAACGTTGCTCCGGAGACCGTCGAACCGGTCGACCCGCCGCATGCCCCGGCAACGAGTGCGGCAGTAACCGCAAAGGTTGCGAGTAGCGACCTCTTTCGCATGTGTTTCCTCCTTATCGGCCTCCCGATTACGGGTGGCCGTTCAGACTTGAAGCGCGATCTGCGCTTGGCGGAATCCTATCCGATGCGAAGGGGGTATTACCAGAGGATTACCAGAGGGGTGCAAAGGGTGGGGTGTGCGGGGGGCGGGGCGGATTGTTACGGCTGGAGTCGACGGGTCTCCCAGGGGCCGTTGAGGGTGGCTCGGAGGTACTCAAAGCGGTCGTGGAGGCGGTGTTCGCCCCCCTGCCAGAACTCCCAGTGGGCAGGGGTGACGCGATAGCCGCCCCAGTGCGGCGGCAGCGCGGGGAGCGACTCTGGGGTGGGGGCGTGCGCCTGTGCGGCAGCCGCGAGGGCCCCCTCCAGGGTCGCTCGATCGGCGATCGGCTCCCCTTGGGCGCTTGCCCACGCTCCGAGCTGGCTCTCAAGCGGGCGGCTGGCAAAGTAGGCGGCCGACTCTGCCTCTGAGAGGCGAGCCACTGAACCTGAGAGTCGAACCTGGCGCTCGAGGGTTGGCCACCAGAGGGTGAGGGCTGCCGCGGGCCGGGCGGCGAGGTCGCGCCCCTTACGGCTCCCGTGATTCGTATAGAAGTCGATCCCTGCAGCACCGATGCCGCGGATCAGGATCATGCGCACGCTCGGGTCCCCTGCGCCGTCGGCCGTGGCGAGGGCGGCGGCGAGGGGCTCAGGGACCTGTGCGGCAATCGCCTCGTTCACCCAACGATGAAACTGGTCCACCGGATCGGGGAGAAGATCGTTGGCGTCGAGACGCCCGCGCTGATAGTTCGAGCGATCGCCGAGCGGCTGGCTGCCCATGCGCGTTAGGCGAGCCCGGCCGGCGCCTCTAGTCGCGACTTCAGGTCGCCGAGGAAGGCGGCCACGAGTGCGCCATCAACGGCGCGGTGGTCGGCGGAGAGCGTTGCCGTCAGCATCGTGCGCGCCACCACGGCGCCGTCGCGCACCACGGCGCGCGACTCGCTGCGGCCCGTTGCCAAAATCGCGACCTGTGGCGGCGTCACGATTGCGGTGAACTGCGTCACCGGAAACGAGCCAAGGTTCGAGAGGGTGAAGGTCTGCTCCGTGAATTCTGCAGGACGCAGCTTGCCGATCTTGGTGCGCGCGACAAGGTCGCGAAGCTCTGTTGAGATGGTGGCGAGATCTTTTGCTGCGCAATCGAGCAGTGCTGGCGCGACGAGACCATCGGGAATCGCAATTGCGATGCCGATGTTGATCGGCGTGGAGCGCTCAAGCGCCTCACCCTCCCACACCGCGTTGAGTGCAGGGTACGCGCCGAGTGATTGAGCGAGCGCGCGAACCAACCACGCGGTGAGCGTTACTCGATCATCACCAGTGCGTCCGGCGTTGAGCGCTTCGTTCGCGGCAACGACCGCATCCATCTCAATGTCGGTTGAGACGTAGAAGTGCGGCGCCTTGGCTTTGGACTCCACCATGCGGCGGCTGATCGCCGTCCGCATTGGTGTGAACTCAACGGGGGTTCGCCCTGGTTTTGGCATGCGAGCGTTCGTCTTACTTGCCGTCTTCGACGTAGGCGATCACGGCACCCACTGCGACTTCAGCGCCCGCGGCATGCACGATCTCAACAAGGGTTCCAGCCACAGGGGCTTCAAACTCGACGGTGGCCTTCTCGGTCTCCAGCTCGCCAATCGGCTGACCAGCGGTCACGGTATCGCCGACCTTCGCCGTCCAGGCGCCGATCTTGCCGACCTCGCTGTCGTAACCGAGTCGGGGCATCTCTACTGGTACGCGCATCGCATCCCTCCTTGGGCGGGCCACGGGCGGCTCGCACGCTCATGCCGCCCCACGAGGGGAGGCGCTGGGCTCAGTGTAGCCCTGCGACTAGCGCTGTGACTCGAAGGCCGCCTCGGCGGGCATCTCTTCGCCGTGGTGGATGCGGGTTGCTGTATTCCAGTCGTCGCCCACGTCAGCGGTCGCCGCCGCCACCAGGCGGAGGGCCCCCGTGACAATAAAGATGCCGACATAGGTTGGGTAGGCGATTGGGAGTAGGGCGAGAACGATCACGCCGGCGAGCTGGCCGACGGCGAGCGCCCCCGCGGTGGTTGCACCGTAGGCCGACTGCGCGCGAATCGACTCACCAGGTGCGGCGAGTCGCAGCACGCGCTCCTGCGCGGAGAGCATGCCAGCCGCGAACCCGACGGTAATGATGACGATCACGACCAACAACACGATTGGCGCATAGGGATTCCATGGCCCAGCGAGTGCCGACGAGGCCATACCAACGCCGCGAACGATGAGAGAGATGCGGTAGAGGCGACTCGCGGAGCCGCGCTCCAGCCAGTTGCCGATCACGATCGCGCCAACGAGTGCCGCGGCCGAGCCGATGGCGGCCATGAGGATGGCGTACGCCGCATCTTGCTTCAGCACAACGATCGCGTACACCGAAAGGTACGGAGCGAATCCGGCGCCAAGTGCCGAGATGATGTTGGTGCGGAGGAAGCGACGAATTGGTGTGGAGAGTGGCCCAGCTTTAGCGGAGCGACCGGCTGACACCGCCCCTGGCCGCGGAAGCTTGCGCAGTGCGCGCAAGAAGAGGAGGCTTGCCGCAAGGCCGCCAATAAAGGCTGGCGCATAGATGAGGACGCCCCAGTCTTGTTCGCCGACACGAACCAGCAGCGCAACGGGAATGAGGAGCACCGAGCCGAGTCCAAATTGGATCGCGAGTGCACGTGGGGCGACGAAGCGGCGTTCGCGCTCGGGAAGGATGCGTCCAAACCAGGTCTGCACGTTCGCCCCCGCGATTGCCTGCGCCGTGGCGCCGACACCGAATCCAATGGCAATCAGGCCGATGCCGGCGAGCGGCGGGAGCACCCCAGCCGCAATCGCGACCACGACGGCGATGTACAGGATTGGCCGCAGGAGCGCCGCCGCGCCGATCAAAATGGTTAGCCGTCGCAGGTCGCCGCCACTCCTGCGGAGCGCCGTGGGCACGAGCCCCTGCAGGATTCCGCCGACGAAGGGGAAGAGGCCAATCAGGGTGGCGAGCGCTGGCGATGCGCCAAGCGTGGTCATGAGCGGGATTGAGAGGCTGTCGCCATTAAGTGCAACGGCGATGGCGTCGGAGACGGCGAGTGTCCGGAAGGCGGCGTAGCGACCTGTGAGGAAGCGCCGCCAGTCGGCGATCGCCTTACTCACCGCCCGTGGGCGGCGGCACTACTCGCTCGTACCTGCTCTTCAATGCGGTCGATCTCAGTGACGATCGCGGAACGGAGGGCATCCAGCTCGTCGCGCGCCTTCTCGGTTGTGGAGTCAATCGCGGTGAGGGTCTTCTTGATCTCCTTGACCGAGTCCAATCGGCTGCGCAGCGCGTCAATGGCATCTTTCACCGCCGAAAGATCGGCGCCGCTCCCCTCCGACTTGGCGCGAATCAGCGCCGAGATGCGCGCGAGTCGGTACCCCGCTTCGAGGATCGCGACGTCGGGAGCCTCAGGGTCAACCACGCAGTAGACGCCATGGCGACTAATGACAAATGGCGAGGCACCCGCCGGCGCCGCCGCTTCGCTGAAGACCATCAGGGCGATCTCCGCTTTGCGATTTTCGCGCGCCTCGGCGAGCTCCTTCTCGATGGCCGGCCCCGTCATGGTCTTGTCTTTCACCTCAACGACGATGCGCAGCACACTTGCGGAAGCGTCGCGGCCGTTGATCGTGATGACCGCGTCGCCCTTCTTTGAATCAGGGATGGAGCCAGCAACGCCGCCCGTCCCCTCGATCTCATCGTTCGTGGCGCGCAGCAGTTCGGTGTATTCAGCAATCACACGCGACTCGAAGTCGGCGCCCTTCGCCGTCCCCTTCTTGCGCTCACCCTTCGCCGCCTTCTGCGACGCATCAAGTTCAACGATCTTCAGCAACACATCATCAAAGCGCTTGGCGATCTCGGCGCGGAAGCCGCTCAGTGGTGAGGCCTCGCGCGTTGGGTCAAGCAGGTGGGCGAGCTTGCTGGCATCGCCATCAAAGTAGGTGCCGAGGATGGTGTTCAGCTTGCCGAGTGCCGAGTCGCGGCGGTTCTCGTCGAAGAGATCCTTGGTGAAGAGGGCGAGCTCACCCTTGTCGCCAAGGAAGCGCTCTAGCGTTGCGGGGAGTGCACCACCCTCGTTGGCGAAGGTCTTGCGCAGAATCTCTTCCACCTCAGCGGTCGCCTTCTTGTTCGACTCGCCGGCATCGGTGAGCAACTTGTCGAAGGCGCGGCGCACATGATCCACATCAATAGAGCCACTCGCGCTCTGCAGCGCCATCAACCCAACCCGCATCGCGCGCTCGACTGTTTCGGCACGATCCTCGGGCGAGCGGCTCTCCAGGAAGCCGGCGAGGGCGCGATCGACCACCTCGAGGGAGGCGATGCGAATACGGTCACCAACGATCTCAACCTGCGTCGGCTTATTCGCCGAACTGATCGGCACGATCTCGGGAACGCGCTCGCCGCTCATCTATCGAAGGGCAATCAGGCCGCAGCCATCACAGAGGGCCACGATGGCGCGCTTCTCGCGGGCATAGCCGGCGGTGTGAAGCACCCCTGGGCAGCCGACCATGCGGCAGCGCCAGGCCCACGCCTCATCGCCGTCAGCACCGTCGTAGGGGAGCGCCTCGGCGCTGAGCTTCTCGGCGAGCCCTTCGCGGGCGGCCAGCGTTGCCGCAATGGCGGCGGCACGATCTGCCTCGCTCTCACGCTTATAGGGATACGACTGGGCGACGTTGGTTGGCATGGGTGGAGTATACCGACCGCCGAAGGCGGGAACCCGTATGCTGGGTAGGTGACTGGATCAATGAAGGCTCTGCTCCTCGGCACCCTGACGTTGCG
>JBILBX010000084.1:0-4008 GCA_044353495.1 Candidatus Limnocylindrus sp.
GTCACGTCGAAGCTCACCCGCCACGATGAGGAGGTCACGATTGCCTTCGCCGGTTCAGGGGTGAAGACGCTCGCGGCGAGCATCGCCAACCTGGAGGTTCAGGGATGAGCGCCAAGGCTCTCGCGCCAGGGGCGCGCTATCGCGAACTTGTGACGGCCATCAACGAGGCGGATCGCCGCTACTACGTTGACGATGCCCCAACGCTCACCGACGCTGAATACGACGCACTACGTGTTGAGCTCAACGCCCTTGAAGCGGCACACCCTGAACTCGTTACGCCAGAATCCCCATCCCAGCGTGTTGGACCGAGCGCAGATGATCGCGTGGAGCCTGTCGTCAAACTGACCGAGGTGCGACACGAGCGCCCGATGTTGAGCCTCTCGAACGCCTTCTCGCCCGAAGAGGTCGCCGAGTTCGCTGCCAGCGCAGCAAAGGGACTCGGCGGACGCGAGCCCGAACTCGTTGCCGAGCTGAAGATTGACGGGCTCGCAATCAGCTTGATGTATGAGCGGGGCCAACTAGTTCGTGCCGCAACGCGGGGAGACGGCACGACCGGTGAAGATGTCACGGCGAACGTGCGCACGATTCGGGCCGTTCCCGCAACGCTGAAGCAGCCTGCAACCTGCGAGGTGCGGGGCGAGATCTACATGCCGAAGTCCTCGTTTGCGGCGTTGAACGCTGAGCGAGCCGCCGCAGATCTTCCGCTGTACGCGAACCCACGCAACTCCGCTGCGGGATCACTGCGGCAGAAAGACGCCGCGATCACGGCGCAGCGCAACCTCTCGTTCTTCGCGTATCAGCTCTTTGAGGAGCCAGCGCCGGCGGCGCAGAGCGAAGCACTCCGTCGCCTCCATGAACTCGGACTCCCTACCGAGCAGAACGCACGCGCAGGCCTCACTGGAGCTAGCGCTGCATCGTTCCTCGCTGAGTGGGTCGAGAAGCGTCGCACCCTGGAGTACGAAACCGATGGCGCAGTGCTGAAGGTTGATGTGGTGGCTGACCAGGAGCAGCTCGGCTTCATCGCGCGCTCTCCGAAGTGGGCGATTGCCTACAAGTTCCCCCCAGAGCAGGTGACGACGAAACTCCTCGGCATTAGTGTGGAGGTGGGGCGCACCGGCTACCTCACACCAGTGGCAGAGATGGAGCCAGTCCTTGTGGCGGGTTCAACGGTGCGGCGCGCGACGCTGCACAACATCGATGAGATTCGTCGCAAGGATGTGCGCGTAGGAGACATCGTCGTGCTGCAGAAGGCAGGCGATGTGATTCCTGAAGTGGTGCGTGGCCTCGCGGAGCGCCGCACCGCGCCGCTCCCGGAGTTCGCCATGCCAACGATCTGTCCATCCTGTGGTACGGCGGTCGTACGCGATGAGGTGCGCCATCGCTGCCCAAATCGCGCCTGCCCAGCACAAAACTTCGAAACGCTGCGCTATGCGGTTGGCCGCGGGGCGCTTGACCTTGAGGGTGTCGGCGAGAAGCTGCTCGCGCAGCTCGTTGAGCGCGGTGTGGTTCGCCGCCTCGGCGATCTCTATCGCCTGACCGCCGAACAGCTCGATGGGCTCGATCGCATGGGGAGCCTGAGTGACACGTCACGTCGCGAGGGTCCGAACCGCATCAGCAACGTGCTCGGCATGATTGAGGGGCGACGGAGCCGCGAACTGTGGCGCGTTCTGGTTGCGCTCGGCATTCGCCATGTTGGCGAGGCGACGGCGAAGGATTTGGCGGCAGAGCTACAGCGGCGGGTGCCGCCAACAAGCGGACCTGCCTGGGGGCGCGCTGTGCTCGCCACACTGCGCTCAATGACTGCCGACGAGTTCACCGCGATCGCAGGGGTCGGGGCGGTGGTCGCGGAGAGTATCGTCTCCGCGTTCGCCACTGGTCTGGCGGGCGAATCACTTGAAGACTTGTTTGATGCTGGGCTCATCGCCGTTCCCGCTGCCGTCACGCCGGCTGTTACGGGTGGCCCGCTCGCAGGGGAGGTGGTGGTCGTGACGGGAACCCTTACCGAAACGGGCTGGAGTCGACGCGAGGCGCAAGACCGCATCGCTGCGGCGGGGGGTACGGTTGCTGACGCCGTGACTGCAAAGACGACGCTGCTCGTGGCGGGGGAGAAGGCGGGCTCCAAGCGCGCCGCCGCCGAGAAGCTGGGCATCACGATCGTGGATGAGGCGGGCTTCGTCGCACTCCTGGGGGGTTGAGCCGTCGGGCGGGTAGGATTCCCGCATGAGTGACCTGACCAGCGCCGAAGTAGAACGCGTCGCAGCACTTGCCCGCCTCGGCCTCACCAGCGACGAGTTAGGGAAGCTCCAGGGCGACCTGAACCTGATCCTTGAGCAGTGGGCCCACCTTGCCGACGTGGACACTTCAAGCGTGCCACCGAGCGCACAGACGATCATTCAGGCGATGCCGCTGCGTGAGGACACCGCTGAACCATCACTCCCCGTTGACGACGCCCTCCAGAACGCACCGGCCCGAAGCGGCGACTTTGTGCGCGTGCAGGCGATCCTCTCTGAGGAGGCCGACGGATGAGCGGGGAGAGCCTCCGCCGTGCAACCGCGACGGAGCTGCGCGCCGCGTTCCAGTCGGGCGCCGCAACTTCACGTGCCGTCACCGACGAACTCTTTGCTGCTGTCGAGCGAGAGGATGGCGTCCTTGGCGCATGGCTGCATCTGCGACATGAAGAGGCGCGCGCTGAGGCTGACCGCGCCGATGCACGCTATACGACCGCACGTGCCGCCGGCGCCGCAGCGCTCAACGAACTCCCGCCACTCCTCGGCGTACCCGTTGCGCTGAAAGATCTCGTCAACCTCACGGGCACCCCTACCACTGCAGGTTCACGCATCCTTGAGGGGTACATCAGCCCGTACGACGCAACGATCGCTGCACGGCTGAAAGATGCTGGTGCCGTCATCCTCGGCAAGACCAATATGGACGAGTTCGCCATGGGTTCATCGACGGAGTTCTCGGCGTACAAGAAGACGGTGAACCCGTGGGGCATTGACCGAGTCCCGGGCGGATCGTCGGGCGGCTCTTCGGCCGCTGTTGCCGCCTTCCACGCCCCGCTCTCGATCGGCACCGACACGGGCGGCTCCATTCGTCAACCTGCGAGCCTCACCGGCATCGTCGGCATGAAGCCGACCTATGGTCGCGTCTCGCGCTACGGGATCGTGGCCTTCGCCTCGTCGCTTGATCAGGTCGGGCCGTTCGCTCGCACGGCGCAAGATGCAGCACTCCTTCTACACGCAATCGCTGGCGCAGATGCGCACGATGCGACCAGCTCGCGTAGTCCGCTTGATGCGGCGTTGCTGAACCTTCCGAGCGGTGATGCTGCGGCCTCTGCCATTCGCGGCAAGCGATTCGCCCTGCCGAAGGAGTACTTCGTCGCCGGTATGGAGGCTGGCGTGGAGCGTGCTGTGCGCGATGCGGTCGCTGCACTTGAAGCTGCCGGTGGAATCGTTGAAGAGGTAAGCCTCCCAACGACGGAGCATGCGCTCGCGACCTACTACATCGTTGCGCCTGCAGAAGCGTCGGCAAACCTTGCGCGCTACGACGGTATTCGCTACGGCGCATCGAAGCACGGCGGTGGTGACCTGCTGAACGGCTATCTCGAGACGCGCGGCCGCGGGTTTGGCCCAGAGGTGCGGCGACGCATCATGCTTGGCACCTACGCACTCTCCGCCGGGTACTACGACGCCTACTACGTGAAGGCGCAGAAGGTGCGCACCTTGATCGCGCGCGATTTTGATCGCGTCTGGGATGCGGGCTTTGATGCGATTGTGGCGCCAACGAGCCCGCAGGTTGCATGGAAGTTCGGCGCCAAGATGAGCGATCCGGTCTCCATGTATCTCGCCGATGCCTGCACGCTGCCGGCGAACATGGCTGGCCTTCCAGGGGTGAGCATCCCGTGCGGCCTCTCCGAGAACCTTCCGGTTGGCCTGCAGCTGATCGGCAAGCCGTGGTCGGAAGCTGAACTTCTCAGCATCTCAGCCGGGTACGAGGCGCTCACCGCAA
>JBILBX010000085.1:0-3943 GCA_044353495.1 Candidatus Limnocylindrus sp.
GACGCTCTTCCGACGCGTCTATGAGCCCGCAGGGGAGCCGCTCGGCGAACTCCTCCTTGGGCACGGGATCGGGGAGAACTCCAGCCGCTACGTTCAGTCGGCACGCGCCTTTGCCGCCGCAGGCTGGCGCACGACCACGTGGGATCTACGGGGCCATGGACGCTCCGAGGGGCCTCGTGGCTATGTGAAGGAGTTCCGCCGCTTCCACCTCGACCTTGCCGAACAGGTGGGCGAGCTGCAGCGCTCCGGTCGCCGAGTCGTTGTCGTCTCACATAGCCTCGGCGGCCTTATCGCCTTCGGCGCCGTCGCTGCGGGGCTCACGAAGCCCGATTACCTCGTTCTCTCTGCCCCAGCGCTGGAGGCCCGCATTGCAACCTGGAAGCGAGTTGTTGCACCAATCTTGTCGCGCGTTCTCCCAATGATGCGCATCCCGACTGGCGTCGGCAGCGACACCAGCCCTGGACAGCGCCTCCAGAACCTCGATCCAACGGCGCCCGAGTATCTCTACGCGGTGACGACGCGACTTGGCGATGAAGGCTTCCGCGCGCAGAGGGCGGCGCGTGCCGTTGTTGCCGCGGGCGGGAACTTCCCAGTTCCCACGCTCGTGACGCAGGGTGAGGGTGACACGCTGGTGCGGCCGGAGTGGACGAAACCGTTGGCGCAACTCGGCAATGTTGAGTACCTAACGTTGAAGGGGTTCAACCATCATCCGTTTGCAACGCTTGCGTATCAGGCTGCCGTTGACGAGATCGTGCAGCGGATCGGACGTCGCTAGGCGGGCTTAGTACTCCTGCCCGAGCGCAGCGCGTGCCTTCGCCACGTCATCGACAACAAATGCGAAGGTTGCTCGCTCGCCCCATCGCCCCATAAAGAGGTGCCCGTAGACGTTCACGCCTGCAGCAGCGAGACGATCGAGTACGGAGAGCATGCCGCCTGGCTGGTCGTCAACTTCGGCGAGTACGGACTCGCTCTCAATGAATGTGTAGGAGCCAGCCTCGAGCACCGCGCGCGTCTTGGCGTCGTCGGCGGTCTTCAGAATGACGTGGCCAACCTCGCCGATTCCACCGCCACCGATGGCCTTGAGATCAACCTCTTGGCGCTCAAGTTCACGGCAGAGCTCGGCGAGCGCCCCAGGCTTATGCGCGAGTTGGACCACGAACTGATGTGCCATACGTTGAGGGTAGCGCGCGCCGCCGCGCTTCGCTAGGGGCAACCAGCGCGACGGGGCGCCCCACGAACCGTGCGGCGGCGGTAGGCTCAGGGGGAGCCCCGCCCGGGGCAGAACAGTAGGAGGGTTGAGATGCGCGCGTGGAAGCAGATCATCAACGGCAAGTCAGTCGCGGCGAAGTCGGGGAAGACCATCACGGTGGAAGATCCGTCAACGCGCGAGGTACTGGGAACGGTTCCACAGAGCGGCCGCGCCGATGTTGATGCTGCAGTTGCTGCGGCAGCGGCGGCCTTTCCAGCATGGAGCGCCACCACCCCCGCCGAGCGCGCGCTCGCGCTGCTGAAGCTTGCCGACGCCCTTGAGTCCGCGAAGCGCAAGTTCGTGAAGGCTGAATCCGAAAACGCTGGTAAGCCGATCAGCGCCGTTGGCATCGAAGTTGATGCGGTCGTCGACAACCTGCGCTACTTCGCTGGCGCTGGGCGCAACATGGAGGGGAAGGCCGTTGCCGAATACCTTCCAGGGCGCACGAGCATGATCCGTCGCGATCCGGTTGGCGTTGTCGCCTCGATCGCGCCATGGAACTATCCGCTGCTCATGGCCGGCTGGAAGATTGGTCCAGCGCTCGTCACAGGGAATACCGTTGTCTTGAAGCCATCGGCGCGCACGCCGATCACGGCGCTGATGCTCGGCGCTCTGGCGCAAGAGTTTCTGCCAGCCGGAGTACTGAACGTCATCACCGGTACGGGCGACGAGGCTGGTGCATACCTAGCGCAGCACCCAGGCGTAGCGATGGTCTCGGTGACGGGTGATACCGCCACGGGGAAGCGCATCGCGGCGGCTGGCGCATCAACCGTGAAGCGACTCCACCTCGAGCTTGGCGGCAAAGCGCCAGTTCTTGTCTTCGACGATGCAGATGTTGACCTTGTGGCGAGCACGATGCGTGCTGCGAGCTTCTGGAATGCGGGACAGGACTGCACCGCAGCCTGCCGCATCATCGCGGGGCCGAAGATCTATGAGCGTCTCGTTGATGCGCTGATCAAGCAGGTGAAGACGATCAAGGTTGGACCGACGAGCGATAAGGCGACCGAGATGGGGCCACTCATCAGTGCCGCACAGCGCACGCGCGTTGATGGCTTCGTGCAGCGAGCGAGCAAGAAGGCGGAGGTCGTACTCGGCGGCAAGAGCGTTGCAGGGAAGGGTCACTTCTATCGCCCAACGATTATTGCGGGGCCAGCGCAGAGTTCTGAGATCGTGCAAGACGAGGTCTTCGGGCCGGTCGTCTCGGTGCAGCGTGCCAAGAGCGACGATCAGATTTTGGAGTGGGCGAACGACTGCCAGTTCGGCCTCGCCTCGTCGCTCTGGACGAGTGATATCGCCCGAGCCTTCAAGGTGAGCAAGGCGCTGCAGTTCGGCACCGTCTGGGTGAACGATCACTTCACCCTGGCGAGCGAGATGCCGCACGGTGGCTTCAAGCAGTCCGGCTACGGCAAGGACCAGTCGATGTATGCCCTTGAGGACTACACCGTGGCGAAGCACATCATGGTGCGGAGCGAGTAGGGCGATCCGTATCGGGCTGATGCCGTAGGCTGCACCAGATGCAGCACGACGCCCCAACGCCACCCCCGTTTGAAGAGGGGCTCCCGCAGGAGCTCTGGTTCAGCGTTGACGTGGAGTGCTCGGGCCAGACGCCACTCGATGGGAGCCTGATCAGCATCGGCGCCTGTCTCGTTGACGATCCGAAAAAGACCTTCTACGTAGAGCTACGCCCCGACCCGACGAAGCAGTGGGGCCATAAAGAGGAGCGCGTACACCGCCTTTCACGAGCGCATCTTGAGGCGAACGGAATCGATCGGCTCGAAGGGGTGCGCCAGTTTGCCCTCTGGGTTCGCGCCACCGCCGAGTCGACCGCACCAGAGTCGAGCCCACTCTTTGTTGGCTTCAACACGCCATTCGATTGGATGTGGCTCACGATGGCGTTCACCGAGGCCGGCGTGAAGAATCCGTTCGGCATGTCGGCGATGGATCTGAAGAGCGTCTACTACACCCTGCATGGTGGTGAGAACCTGACTTGGAAGAAGACGGTGAAGCGTTTCGTACGTCAGGTGTATCCGACCGATCTTGTTGCCGACCATCACGCCCTCGCCGATGCGATTGAACAGGCGGAACTCGCTCGCGAGTTGCGCAGCAAGGCACTGAAGAATCGCATCCCGCCCGCAATCCCCGAGCGACGATGAGAAAGGCCGCGCGGGGCGCGGCAGCCCAACCACTTGATCGGGAGCTCATCCGCAAGACCAATCGTGCGCTCCTTGCCTGGTACGCCGCTACCGCCCGCCCGCTGAAAATTCGTGAGCGCTCCGATCCGTACAGCGTGCTGGTGAGCGAGGTGATGGCGCAGCAGACACAGATCTCCCGCGTTGATCAGTTGGCGACCACCTTCCTTGCGCGCTTTCCGACACTCGAGTCGCTCGCAGCGGCGGAGACCGCTGATGTGCTGGTGGCCTGGAAGGGGCTCGGATACAACCGACGTGCGTTGGCACTGCAGCGCGCCGCCGCTGCCGCTGTTGCGGCGGGCGGCCTCCCCGCAAGTGTTGATGCGCTGATGGAACTCCCTGGTATCGGACCATACACAGCACGTGCCGTGGCCGCGATCGCATTCGGTGGTCGCGAGATCCCTGTTGACGTGAACATTGCGCGCATCGTTGCGCGACTAGTTGGCGCAGATGCACCGCTCGCACCGCGCGAGGTGCAGGCGCGCGCCAATGAGTTTGGTGCGGA
>JBILBX010000086.1:0-3846 GCA_044353495.1 Candidatus Limnocylindrus sp.
GCGAGTCGTCGCGAATGTAGTCATGGTTGGCGCCAGTCCAGCGGTTTTCGGTAATGGAACGGAATCCGGCGCCGCCGTGATGATCCTTCTCCAGCGTCTTTAGTGTGGTGCCGTACTCGATACCGAGGCGACGCAGGTCGCAGAAGCCGATCGCTTCGCAGGTGCACTGTAAGCAGCGTGTGCTCTCGGCCATCACTTCGGGCTTGGTGTACGGAATCTCGTACTGGATGTAGTCGTTCTTGCGCTCTTCGGCTGGAAGTGCCTTCAAGCGCAGGCGTGGCTCCTTCACCTCGGCGGTGAACGGCACGATGCTCAGGAATTCTGGCTGCGGCTCAGCGAGTGTTTGGCGGTTACGAATCTCCGAAAGGTCGAGGCCCTGCAGATACGCATCAACGGCGTAGGCGCAGCGTCGGCCATCGGCGATCGAGGCGACGACGGTTGTTGCGCCGTTGCGCAGGTCGCCGCAGCCGAAGACGCCATCGCGACCGGTCTGGAAGGTGACGGCGTCGGCTTTCAGTCGGCCGTTCTTGGTGGTGGCAACGCCATCTGCGCCGACGCTCGCCCAGGTCATGTCGGGACCCTGGCCGATCGCCTTCAAGATGCGGTCGCACTCAATGATGAATTCCGTGCCCGGTGCTGGCTCTGGTCGGCGGCGGCCCGAAGCGTCTGGTGCGCCGAGCTGCATGCGAATGAACTCGAGGCCGATCACCTTGTTGTTCGCATCGGTGACGACGCGCGTTGGGCCAGCCTGGAAGATGGCGCGTGCCCCCTCTTCGATCATCTCGTGCACTTCGTCGGCGGCTGGCATGTCTTTCATGTCGCGGCGGTAGACGAGGGTGACCTCCTTGGCCCCCTGGCGCACGCTCGTTCGAGCACAGTCCATAGAGGTGTAGCCGCCACCAACAACAACGACGCGGCTCCCCTCGTGGTCTGGGTAGGTGAGGCCGAGTGCGGCGGTGTGCAGGTAGTCGAGGCCGTCAATCACGCCGTCGGCATCTTCGCCCGGGATGCCGAGGTCGTTGGTGTCGTAGCAGCCAATTGCAACCACGACGCCGTCGTAGCCCTGCGCCTTTAGGTCAGCGACGGTGAAGTCACGGCCGAGCATCTTGCCGCACTCAAAGCGGCCACCAAGTCGCGTGATCGACTGATACTCGCCGTCGAGCACTTCAATCTTTGGAAGTCGGTACTGCGGAATGCCGTAGCGCAACATGCCGCCTGGCTCTGGATCTTTCTCAAAGATGGTGACGTCGTGTCCGGCAACAAGCAGGTAGTACGCAGCTGATGCGCCGGATGGGCCAGAGCCGATTACCGCAACGCGCTTCCCTGTCTTCGGCTGCAACTCAAACGGCACAGGTGGATCGAGATCTTCGTCCCACATTGCCTTCAACACCTGATCGCCGGCGTAGCGGTGGCTGTCGCGAATTGCGATCG
Source organism: Candidatus Limnocylindrus sp. (assembly GCA_044353495.1). Lineage (GTDB taxonomy): Bacteria > Chloroflexota > Limnocylindria > Limnocylindrales > Limnocylindraceae > Limnocylindrus. The sequence goes on from JBILBX010000086.1 coordinate 1,432, forward strand.
CCTCGTCTACCTCGTCGCGACGGCAGTGGTCTTCGCATGGCGCCGGGCAGACGCGACCAAGGATGCTTGGGAATGGAATGGTGCGCTTGAAGATGCGCGCCGACTCGCGGAACTGCGACTCAGCGTTTGCCTTCAAGAATCCAGGAATGTCGATGTGGCTCGGGCACTTGTTCTGGCATGGTGGCAAGCAGTAGGCGTTGTGGTCGCTGAAGATCAGTTCGAGGTTGGTGCGGCGAATTTCGCGAATGCGATCGGTCTGCGTCGATACGACTTGTGCTGGCTCCGCCTTCGCTGAACAGCTGATGGATGGCTGGTCGCATCCTTCAACATCAACGACACACATGCGGCAGGCGCCGAACCCTGGCAGTTTCGGGTCGTAGCAGAGCGTTGGTACTTCAATGCCGTTCGCGCGACAGACTTCAAGAATTGTTTGCCCTTCAAACGCTTCGAGCTTCTGTCCATCGATCTCGACGTAGAAGGTTGGTGTGCGCTGCGGTCGCTGTGGGCTGCGTGTGGTGAGCAGCTTGTCGACGGCGACCTCTGCTGATGGCGCTGGGGTGATCGCGCGCGAGACTGGTGTCACTGCGCTTGCCGGTCGATCAATCAGGTCGGCCATGATCAGCTCCGTCCGCTTGTTGGTGTTGCCGACGGTGCGGCAACGGCAGGTCCAAACTCAGAGGCAAAGTATCGCACCCCCGTGAGGAGCGGGCTTGGCGCAAGCGCCTCATGTGCGCAGAGGGCGCTATCGGTGACATCGGCGGCGAGCTTCTGCAGCCGCTCTGCGTCGGCTGGGCCTGCCAAGCCATCAACAAAGCGTTGGCCGATCTCGGCGAGTCGACGTGTGCCGATGCGGCACGGGATCGTCTTGCCGCACGCCTCGTCGGCGCACCAGCGCGTCAACATGGTGGCGAGCTCTGGAATGGCGACGGAGTTGTCGAGTGCGAGGAGTGCACCCGAGCCGATGTGTGCGCCGACGCTTTTCAGCCCAGCATCGCTGTATGGCGTGCCGCCGAAGAGGTTCGCCGGAATAAATCCACCCGTTGGCCCACCAGCGAGCAGTGCCTTGATCGACGTGCCGCTTGCGGTGCCGCCCGCCGCCGCAAGGATCTCGTTGAGTGGCGTGCCGGTCGGCACTTCAATGACACCAGGGTTCGCGACGGATCCGCTGATCTGTACGAGCACGGTGCCTGGCTGTGCGGTGTCGCCGATCTGCGCGTAGGCCGCTGCGCCGTTGTTCAGGATCCATGGCACCGCGGCGAGTGTGGCGACGTTGTTCACGGCGGTTGGCTTGCCGAGGTAGCCGACCTCTGATGGGTATGGCGGGGTCTGCTCTGGCTGACCGCGCTTGCCGGCGAGTGCCTTCATCAGCACCGTCTCTTCGCCGATCATGCTGGAGCCCTGAAGTGGGCGAACGGTGATGATCAGCTCACGACCGGTGCCGAGCAGCGTGGCTCCAAGGATGCCCTCGCGTTCCGCGTTGGCGATGACCGCTTCAAGTCGCTTGATCGCTTCCGTGTATTCGGCGCGCACGGCAATGAACGCCTCGCGGGCACCAACCGTAAGGGCAGCAATGGCGAGCCCCTCAACGATTGCCTGTGGGTTCTCCTCCATAAGGAGGCGGTTGGTGAAGACGGCGGGGTCAGATTCGTAGCCGTTCGCCACGGCGTAGTACTGGCTCGCTGGCTCGGCGGCGGTCGCCTGCCACTTCGCTCCAGTAAGGAAGCCGCCACCACCACGCCCACGAAGGCCGGCGGCGATCAGGGTTGCGGTCGTGCCGGCGGCTCCCGCCGCGGCGGCGGCGCGAAGTGCTGCCCACGGCTCGGTCGGCGCGACGAAAAGGAGCTGGCTCCAACCCTTGGGGGCGTTCAGTCGCTTCACGCCGCGAACCTCCCGGCGAGTGCGGCAGCCCAGCTGGCGGCGTTCTTGGCGCTCAGGTCGCGCTGCGGCTCCCCGTCGATCACCACGAGCGGTGATGGGGCGTCGGGAAGGTGGCTCGGAAGCGACTCGAGGCGTAGGTTGCTCCACGGGATCGCCCGGCCGAACTCGGTGCCGAACTCGTAGCTGAGGGTGCCCATCACCGAGCCCGCCCCGGAGACGAGGCAGTTGGCGCAGCGGCAGACGGCGATCGAGCGGGTCACCCCAGGCTCAAAGGCGAGGTGCTTATAGAAGGTGGCGGTGCCGTAGACCATGGCGTACCAGGCGCCGGTCGCGCGGCTCACCCGCTTCAGTGCATCCACTGGCAGGTAGCCGTAGGCGGCCTGGATCTCTTCAAGGATTGCGAGCATGTAATGCGGGTCGTAGTCGTGCGCTTCAAGAATCTCGTCAACCTTCGCGGTGTTGATCGTCGCCCCAGTTGCAGCAGCAGCATCGGAGACGGTTCGACCAGAGCGGCGCATCGCCGACTCTTCGCGTCGC
>JBILBX010000087.1:0-3827 GCA_044353495.1 Candidatus Limnocylindrus sp.
CGAAGAACTCCACGAGTCGCGCGACGCGATTCAGCATGCCGCGAACCTTGTACGAGCCGCTGCGCTGCAGGTGCTCGGACTTAAATCGCACGCGGCCATCGCCAAGGGCTGGCCCGCCGCTCCGACGCAGTGCATCGGCAGCACCGACCGAGGAGAGGATCGGTGTGATGTGCAGCTTCCCCGCGGTGCGCTGAACGGCATCCTTCACCGCCTTCAGATCCATGCTGAACGGCTCGCCCGTTAGGGGATCAGTGGTCGGCAGTGGCGGATAGGCCGGGCGCTGTTCACGAGACGGTAGGTCGGGCATGGGGAGAACGGTAGTACATGCGCGGCGGGAGCAGGTAGCCTGTACGCATGCTCGAGATTCGACCCGCAACCTTTGTGGAGATCCTGAACCTGCGCCACGAAGTGCTGCGGGCAGGTCGGCCGTTGGAGAGCGCCTACTACCCAGGCGATGAGGCTGGTGCGGGTGCGCACTGGGGCGCCTGGAGCGACGGTGAGCTCGCCGCCTGTGTCTCGCTCTATACGGTTGACGGGCCAAGCACCCAACTCCGGGGCGCGGCGACCGCCCCACACTGGCGTAACCAGGGGATCGGTGAGGCGCTGATGCGCGCCGCCATCGCCGCCTGGTGGTCCGACACGAGCGCCCCGCGCGACCTCTGGTGCAACGCACGAGTAGCGGCAATCTCTCTGTATGAGCGCCTCGGCTTTGTGGCCGAGGGAGAGCGCTTTGAGTTCCCTCAGGTTGGCCCACATCAGCGCATGCGCTGGGTGGCCCCGTGATCGGCGCGCTGTTCGGTGTGTTCGCCGCCTTCTCGTGGGGTGGTGGCGACTTCTTGGGCGGACTCGCTAGCCGACGCCTCCCGACTTTCCTCGTCGTCGCCACGAGCCAGGCGGCGGCGCTGGCGCTACTGATTCCCGTTGCCCTGCTCGCTGGTGGTGTTCCGCCAAGTGGCTCTGCGCTACTCACCACCGCGCTCGCCGGCATTGTTGGTGGCACCGGTGTGCTCTCGCTTTATCACGGGTTTGCCCACGGGCGCATCTCGATTGTCGCCAGTATCGCGGGCACACTCGCGGCACTGATCCCCGTTGGCGTGAGCATTGCGCAAGGTGAAGTTCCATCACTCCTCCGACTCTTCGGATTCATGCTGGCGATCGTTGCGATCATCATCGTCTCAACGAGCTCTGTTGAACATGCAGTTGCTGGCGAGGCCGGTGCGCACGCTGATGCGTCAAGCGGTGCAGCCTCAGGCGGTGGCGCTATTTACGGAGTGACGGCGGGCATCTGCTTTGCGGGTTTCAGCCTGATCTTCGCCGGCGTTCAAGCACAACTTGAAGAGACGGCAGCGATTGGCCTACCGACGATTGCGTGGCTCCTCACCATCCTTCGTATCGCCAGTGTCTCGGCACTCACCCTCGTCTTCGCCACCGCTCGACTCGTTGGCCGACGGCCGCCCGGAGATGAGCCGATTCGCGCGGGTGCGATCCCAACCGGTCTGCTGCCACGGCTACGTCTACTCCTGCTCCTTGCCGCTGCGGGCTCAGGTGACACGATGGGGAATCTCTTCTTCTTCCTCTCGTCGGGAGAGAGCGGTGTCGCAGTGGCCGCGGTCTTTACGTCGATCGCGCCAATCACCACGGTGATCTTTGCGGCGTTCCTGTTGGGCGAACGGGTAAGCGCACGACAAGGGTTGGGGATTGCCCTTGCAGGTGTTGCAACCCTGGCCATCGCACTGGGCGGAGTGGCGTAGACGAACTGTTACAGACCCGCTACTATCGCTCTCCCATGACTGATGCATCGCCTGTAGAGCCGACGCCCATCGCGATTGACCGCGCGAGCGGCGCCCTGCGCCTCGCGGACCGAACGATCACTCTGACCGGCACCGAACTCCGACTCCTCTCGCTCCTCATTGAGCGACTCGGTGATGCCGTCTCGCACCAAGAGATCCGCGACTACGTGTGGGGCGAGAATTGGGCCGGCGGTGATGAGGCGCTACGCGTTGCCGTCAACCGCCTGCGGAAGAAGTTCGAGAACAATCAGCGTCGACCACAGATCTTGGTGAGCGTTCGCGGTATTGGCTACCGACTGATTGGTACGCGTCAGGCGTAGCTCCCCGCCACCGCTACGAGAAGAGCGGTTTTAGGAACTGACTCTCAATCACCAGGGCGATGTACGCAACTGGGAAGCTCGCGAAGAGACCGAGCACTGCAGACCACCCTGAACGCTCTGTGCCTTTGCCGTCTGCGCGTGGTTGCGGCACGATCAGATAGGTGATGAGGCTGCCAAAGATCACCGTACCCAATACGAGCAGCGCCGCAGCCTCGGTGCGCAGATCTCTTCCGCCAAACACACCGCTGAGGTCACCGCCGCTGCGGAGCGCGCGATCTACCTGTAGGTCGTAGACGAGATAGATAAGAGTGAGTAGCGTCGCGACAGAAACGTTGGCGAAGACGGCGCGAAAGACCGGCTTTGGTGCATGAAGTAGTTGGTAGATGCGGCGACCAATGAAGCCACGTGGGCGACGCTGCTTAGCCATGGAGGATCTCAATCGTCGGGCGCTTCGGCAGCGTCTCTGGCGTGTGTGCAGCGAAGAGGGTGATCAGCTCGGCGATGCGCACGACCTCGGCCTCGGTGTTCCAGAAGCCCCACGAGGTGCGGAGTGCAGCGGCGGAGCCAGGTCGGCCGTCGAGGGGTGGGAGGCTCGGCACGCGGCGGGTGATGGCAAAGGCGCGGCGCGTGAGCTCCTCCACGAGCTGTTCGGGCTTCCAGCCCTCCACGCGCAGGGAGACGATCGTGGCGTGCCCCCCGGCAGGTGCGAGCATCTGCACCCCGGGAACGTCACGCACTGCGGCGTGGAACTCGGCGGCGAGGCGCTGGGCACGCTCGGTCGCCCATGGCAGGCCCACCTGCATCGAGAACCAGCCCGCCGCTCTGGCAGCTCCCGCTAGGGCTGGGCGGCTGAAGCCCGAGACCTGGAAGCGACGCGCATCGGAGCGGAGCGTTCCTACTCCGTTGAGTGGCTGTCCGTCGAACGCCATGTAGCCGCCAATGATCGGGCGGAAGGTGTCGGCGGCAAGCGCCTCGCGCGACACACGAATGCCGGCGAGCCCCTCCACGCCGAGGAGCCACTTCTGCGATGGGAAGGCGAGCAGATCGGGGTTGAGCGCATCAATGTCGTCGCGCAGCGCGCCAACACCCTGCGCTCCGTCGAGCACCGTGGTGACACCCGCAGCGCGCGCCGCAGCAAGAAGTGGTGCAACTGGAAGGGTGCGGCCGCTGATCCATGAGACGCGTGAGAGAAGTAAGAGCTTCGTTGGCGCAGCAAGCAGTGGCAGCACACTCGCCACAATCTCATCGTCACTGAGCGGTTGACTGGCCGCGTTGCAGAGCGAGAGCGTGTGAATGACCACGCCAGTGCGCGCGGCAAGTGCGGCGAGGCTGCCGCGAATTGCTGGGTACTCTTCGTCGAAGGTGATGATGCGGTCACCAGCGCGCCACTCCATGCCAAGGATCGGCCGAAGGATTGACTCTGTCGTGCTGTGGCCAATAGCCACGAGTTCCAGATCGGTGGCGAGTACTCCGGCGAAGACGCCGCGCAACTCATTCGCGCGCTCCTCCACATCGTCCATGGCGTGTTCGGTGGCGCGCCCAGTCTGCAGCTCTTGGTCGTGCACCGCACGCATCGCGGCATCAACCTCAGCAGGCACTGGCCCGTTGCTTCCCGCATTGAGGTAGATGCTCGCCTCGGTTGAGGGCATCAACTTTCGAAGTTCGGTGACCTTCTCGTGCTCGCTCACTCTGTCTCCCCCGCCGATCCAGTAGAGGC
>JBILBX010000088.1:0-3796 GCA_044353495.1 Candidatus Limnocylindrus sp.
TTCGCCCGTCGAAAGACCCGAGATTAGGATCGGATGTGCACCGCCCGACCAGGCGGCCTCAACCAGTCGCGAGAGCTCTGGGCGGGCAACCCCAGGGGCAGTCGGGGCCCCTGAAACGGCGATGTGCGCTGCGACAGTCATGCCCAAAGTATACGGGTCGGCGAAGCGTGCGAGAATCTCCCGATGACCACAGCAAATCCACCCGCAGGTCTCGTCGCGCAAACCGGCATTCGCACGGTCGGTATCGTCGCGCACGTTGATCATGGCAAGACCACCCTGGTCGACAGCCTCCTCCGCCAGAACGGCGCATTCCGGGCCAATGAAGAGCTCGTTGAGCGCGTCATGGATAGCGGCGACCTGGAGCGCGAGAAGGGGATCACGATCCTCGCCAAGGAGACCGCCATCGACTTCAAGGGAGTCCGCGTCGTGATCGTCGACACCCCAGGGCACGCCGACTTCGGTGGAGAGGTGGAGCGAAGCCTCCTCGCCGTCGACGCCGTCCTTCTGCTCGTTGATGCATCCGAGGGCCCGCTCCCACAGACGCGCTACGTCCTCTCAAAGGCGCTGGCGCGATCCCTCCCCGTCATCCTCGTGATCAACAAGATCGACCGTCCGGATGCCCGCATCAAGGAGGTGATCGACGAGGTCTACGAACTCTTCCTTGACCTCGGTGCCAACGAACAGCAGATCGACTTCCCAATCGTCTATACCAATGCACGTGCCGGTACCGCCACGCGCGACATGGAGAAGCCTGGGACCGACCTCATCCCACTACTTGATTGCGTCCTTGAGACCGCACCAGCACCGATGCATGAGCCAGGCCACCCGCTGCAGGTGCTGATCACCAACCTTGCCGCCAACGACTTCGTCGGCCGCATCGCTGTTGGTCGAATTCGCAACGGTGTCGTTCGCAAGGGAGCAAAGATCACCATCATTCGCGACGAGAGCGCCGTGACGGGCACCGTCACAAGCCTCACCCTGCCGCAGGGTATTGAGCGCGTCGAAGTTCCTGAAGCAGGCCCTGGAGAAATCGTCGGCATTGCGGGGCTGGCCGATGTTGAGATCGGTGAGACGATCACCGACCCTGCCGATCCACGACCACTCGAGCGACTCCATGTTGACCCACCAACGTTGCAGATGACCTTCGGCGTCAACACGAGCCCAATCGGCGGCAAGGACGGGAAGTTCCTCACCTCACGACAGCTGAAGGCGCGACTCGAAAAAGAGGTGCTGGGCAATCCTGCAATTGAGGTCAGCCCAACTGACTCTGGCGAAGCCTTCCAGGTGCGCGGCCGCGGCGAGCTTCAGCTGGCGATTCTTGTTGAGCAGATGCGTCGCGAAGGTTTCGAACTTGAGGTATCGCGACCAGAGGTGCTGATTCATCGCACTGAGAACGGCATCGAGGAGCCATTTGAGCAGCTCACGATCGACGTGCCGGTTGACTTTGTCGGCGTCATTACGGGAATCATGGCGGAGCGCCGAGCGCGCATGGAGAACATCCAGCACGGTGCAGACGGTCGCGCCCGCGTTGACTTCCTGATTCCAACGCGCGGACTGATTGGCGTACGCGGACGCATCCTCACCGAGACCCGCGGCACCGCGCTGATCCATCAGCTCTCCGCCGGCTACAAGCCGTGGGTTGGCGAGATCCCGCACCGCACGAACGGCTGTTTGATCTCTGACCGAACGGGCGTGACCACTGGCTACGCGCTCTACGGTATTCAGGAGCGCGGCGAGCTCTTCGTGAATGAGGGCGAGCAGACCTATGAGGGGCAGATCATCGGCGAGAGCGCAAAGCCTGGCGACATGGATGTGAACGCCGTTCGCGAGAAGAAGCTCACCAACATGCGCACGCACTCCCATGACGAGGCGATTCGCTTGACCCCACCACGCCGCATGGCCCTGGAGAATGCCCTCGAGTTCATCGGCCCTGACGAGCTCATTGAGGTGACACCGTCGGCGCTGCGTCTGCGCAAGCGCCTCCTCAACGAGAACGACCGACGTCGTGATGCGGGCCGCCGCGCCGAGATGCGGGAGTCCCAGTAGCCTTCGTCCGATGACGCCAACCCGACTCTTCCTGGATCACGCGGCGGGATCGCCGACGCTCCCAGAGGTCGTGGACTTGATGGCTGAGCTCCAGCACGCCGGCATCGGCAACCCGAACGGTGGACACACGGAGGCTCGACGAGCACGAGCGATCCTCGATGACGCACGGGCAAGCCTCGCCGAAGATTTCAGCGTGGAGCCACGGCAGATCACCTTTACGGCAACGGCCTCTGAGGCGCTCGCCCTCGGACTTCACTCGGCTCTGACGCCGACCGTTCCGCTCGTGACAACCGCGGGGGAGCATCGCGGATCCCGTGCGCTAGCGGCGCAGCATGCTGCCGCAGGCGGCACCGTCGAGCTACTCGCCCTCGACGCGCACGGTGTGATGCAGGCTCCCGACGTTCACCTCTCTCACCTCGGAGCCGTCGGGCTCTTCGCGCTTGCCTCAGGCGAGGTCGGCACGATTCAGCCCTGGGCCACGTTCGCCGCCGCATGGCGCGCCTCAGGCGGCGGAGCACTCGTGGTTGATGCGGTACAGGCTGCCTACGACCACGCGCTTGACGCCCGAGCGACCGGAGCGGCACACCTTGTTGTGGGTTCGGCCAAGGTTGGTGGACCGTTCGGTATCGCTGCGCTCATCAGCGCACCAGATATGAAGGTGCGACCGATCATTGTTGGCGGAGGTCAGGAGCGCGGTCGTCGGGGCGGCACAGAGGCGGTTGTCCTTGCCGCCGGATTCGCCGCCGCGTATCGCGCGCACAGACTCCACGCTGAACAAACACGCCAGCACCTGAATCTGACCACCACAGCCTTTGATGACGCACTTGGCGCACTCGCTTCGCTCGGGCTCGTGCCGACCGGCGCACCGTTCACGAGCGACACACGCCTTGCAGGGCACCGTTCATATGCGGCGGACTGGGCACTCGGTGATGACCTCGTTGCGGCGCTTGACCATGCAGGGATTGCCGCCTCAACAGGATCCGCGTGCATTAGCGGCTCACGCGAGCCATCTGAGGCACTCCGTGCCATGGGGCACAGTGAGGCAGAGTCGCGTGGCGGCCTTCGCCTCTCCTTTGGGCGATCTACAACAATTGAGGAGGCGCGAGGCGCAGCAGCAGTTGTGCGCTCGGTGCTCGAGCGCGTGCGCACGGCGGTACCAGCATGACGCTGACAACAACGCCACTCGGCGGTCTCCCGGTCGGCTGGCAGGCGGCACCAGAGGCAGCCACACCGGAGCGCGTCCTCGTTGCGCTCTCAGGCGGTGTTGACTCATCGGTCGCTGCCGCACTTTTGGTCGAGGCGGGTCATGAAGTTGTTGGAGTGTGGATGCGCCTACACAGCGCCGCCGATCAGCGTGACGGCCACCGCAAGAGTTGCTGCACCCTCGATGCCGCCGACGATGCGCGTCGTATCGCCGACCATCTAGGGATTCCGTTCCATATTCAGAATCTGGAGCAGGAGTTCGCCGATGCCGTCTTGGAGCCCTTTGTTGCGGCATATCAGAGTGGTGAGACGCCGAGCCCCTGCGTGGGCTGCAACACCGCGGTGAAGTTCGGCGCACTGGTGGGGAAGGGGAGTGCACTCTTTGGCTGCGATGCGGTTGCTACGGGGCACTATGCGCGTCGCGCCGTCTCTGATGATGGGCGCTCTTGGCGACTGCGCGCCGCTGTCGACACCGAGAAGGATCAGACGTATTTCTTGCATGGGCTCGACAGTGCCGCTATCGCGCGAGCTCGCTTTCCACTTGGCG
>JBILBX010000089.1:0-3754 GCA_044353495.1 Candidatus Limnocylindrus sp.
TTTTGCCATACCCGCATCCTCGCACGGGGCGCTACCCTTGGGGAATCGTGCAGACCTTCGACTTCCTTGAGCAGATCCCCGACGCCGACCCAACGGAGACGGCACGCCTGATCGGCGAGATCGAGCGCTCCATCGCGGCCCATGGCCCTGAGCGCGCCAAGCTCCTCCTGATGCGCCTCTTGGCGCGAGCCCGCGACCTTGGCGTCGATCTCCCTACCCTCGCCACCACCCCGTACATCAACACCATCAAGACGAGCGATGAGCCCACCTTCCCTGGCGATGAGGCGATGGAGACGCGCATCCGCCACATCATTCGCTGGAACGCCGCGGCAATGGTGCTTCGCGCCAACAAGACACACGCCGGCATCGGCGGACACCTTGCGACCTACGCCAGTGCCGCGAGCCTCTACGAGGTTGGCTTCAATCACTTCTTCCGCGGCAAGGAGGGTGGCGCCGGCGATCAGATCTTCTATCAGGGGCACGCCGCCCCTGGCATCTATTCACGCGCCTATCTCGAGGGGCGCATTAACGCGCCGCAGCTCGACCGCTACCGCCAAGAGACGGCCGGACACGGCGGTCTCCCCTCATATCCGCATGCACGCCTCTTGCCCGACTTCTGGGAGTTCCCGACCGTTTCGATGGGCCTTGGCGGCATTGGCTCGATCTATCAGGCGCGCTACAACCGCTACCTCCACAACCGCAGCCTCACCGACACCTCGGGGAGCCGCGTCTGGGCCTTCCTCGGTGATGGCGAGATGGATGAGCCTGAGTCGGCCGGTGCGCTGACCCTTGCCGCACGCGAAGGTCTCGACAACCTGACCTGGGTGGTGAACTGCAACCTGCAGCGGCTCGACGGTCCAGTGCGTGGCAACGGCAAGATCATCCAGGAGTTGGAGGGACTCTTCCGCGGCGCCGGCTGGAATGTGATCAAGGTGATCTGGAGTCGTGAGTGGGATGAACTGTTGGCCAACGACACAGGCGGACAGCTCGTACGCAAGATGGATTCGACTGTGGACGGCGAATTCCAGAAGTACATCGTCGCCGGCGGCGCCTACATTCGCGAGCACTTCTTCGGCCCAGAGCCAGAGCTCGGCGCGCTCGTGAAGCACCTCTCTGATGATGACCTCGTGCGCCTCCGCCGCGGCGGTCACGACTACCGCAAGATCCACGCCGCCTACGCCTCAGCCGTCGCGCACAAGGGTGCACCGACGGTGATCCTGGCGAAGACGGTGAAGGGCTACTCACTCGGGCCATCGGTTGAGGCGACGAACGTGACGCACCAGGCGAAGAAGCTCTCCGAGGCGGAACTCTTCGCCTTCCGCGATCGACTCGGACTGCCGATCCCTGACGAGAAGATTCCAGAGGCCCCGTACTACCACCCTGGCCCAAACAGCCCAGAGGTCAAGTACATCAATGAGCGCCGCGCCGCGCTCGGCGGCCCGCTACCAACCCGCGTGGTTCATCCGGTGACCTGGAGCGCGCCAGAGGCGGCGGCCGATGCCGAGTTCGCCGCCGGAAGTGCCGTGCCGGTGAGCACCACCATGGCGTTTGCCAAGCTGCTGCGCAACCTCTTGCGCGATCCGAACATCGGTCAGCAGATTGTGCCGATCGTTCCAGACGAGGCGCGCACCTTCGGCATGGATCCGCTCTTCAAGCAGAGCGGTATCTATGCGCCGTTCGGACAGCGTTACGAGCCGGTCGACTCCGAGTTGCTCTTGAGCTATCGCGAGTCGCAGAGCGGGCAACTCCTTGAAGAGGGGATCACCGAGGCCGGGTCGATGGCCTCGTTCCAAGCGGCATCAACGGCGTATGCAACGCACGGCGTGCCGACAATCCCGTTCTACGTCTTCTACTCCATGTTCGGCTTCCAGCGAGTTGGCGATCAGATCTGGCAGGTGGGCGATGCGCGCGGTCGTGGCTTCTTGATTGGGGCCACCGCTGGCCGCACAACACTCGCCGGCGAAGGGTTGCAGCATGACGATGGCCACTCGCAGATGATTGCGCACCTACATCCGCACGTCGCCGCCTATGACCCATCATTCGCCTACGAGATGGCAGCGCTGATCCGTCGCGGTATGGATCGCATGCACGGTGGCCGCGAAGACATCCTTTACTACCTCACGATCTACAACGAGAATCAGGCGCAGCCGGCGCGACCTGAGGGTGCACATGTCGATGAGGGGATTCATCGCGGCCTGTATCGCTTCGCTGAGGCGGATGCCAGCGCGAGTGGCCCAATCGTTCGCCTCTTCGGGTCGGGTGCGATCATGGGTGAGGTGCTTGCTGCACGAGAACTGCTGCGCGAGCGGTTCGGCGTACGCGCCGAGATCTGGTCGGCTACCTCGTATTCGGAGTTGCGACGCGAAGCGCTCGTCGTTGAGCGCTGGAATCGTCGCCACCCAGAGAGCGCACCGCGAACCTCGTGGATGCAGGATCAGCTCGGCAAGGGTGGCGCCCCGATCGTTGCCGCTAGCGACTGGGTAACGGCGCTCCCTGACCTTCTCGCCCCATGGATCGACGTGCCGTACCTCGTCCTCGGTACGGACGGCTTTGGCTTAAGCGACACCCGCGAAGCGCTCCGCGAGTTCTTCTCCGTTGACGCAAAGCACATCACCGCCGCCGCGATGGTTGCCCTGGCGCGCAGTGGCGAGCGCACGCCGGCCGAGGCGGCTGCGGCGATCAAGGAGCTGGGCATCGACCCAGATCGGCTCCCCGTCTTCGTTCTCGACCGCTAGTTCGCTCAACAAGACAAGGACACTTGTCGTATTAGACAGGTGCGGTTGACACTCCTCAGCCGAAGATGGCACCATTTCCCTACGCGTTGGCGTGATCAGCGAGAGGGGGATGCACGTGGAAGGCTTCTTCGCTTGGGGGTTTGGCGGTCTCCTCACCGGACTTCGTGAAGGAGTCGAGGCGGCACTCATCGTTGGCATCATTGCCAGCTACCTCGTAAAGATTGGTCGCGCGGACCGACTCTCAAGCGTCTGGCTTGGCGTCGCCGCAGCAGTCGCCGCCTCAGCCGCCATCGGCGTCCTTGCATTCCTTCTGCTGGGAAGCCTCCAGGGGACGGCGGAGAAGATCTTTGCTGGCTCCGCCTCACTCCTTGCGGTAGTGATCCTCACCTACATGCTCTTCTGGATGCGCAAGCAGGCCATCACCCTTGGCGCGGAGCTGCGCAGCGGGGTTGATCGAGCTGTTGCGTCAACGTCAGTTCTTGGTCTGAGCCTGCTCGCCTTTACCGCAGTGATTCGCGAGGGCATCGAGACGGCGCTCTTCTTGCTTGGGCAAACCACCGCGGCAGCGGATCAGGGACTCTCGGTCGTCGTGGGTGCCTTTATTGGCCTGCTCATCGCTGCCGGAATCGGCGTGCTGATCTTCCGTGCCGGGCTGCGACTCAACCTGAGCGCCTTCTTTAACGTGACGGGCGCCGCACTCGTGGTGATTGCGTCGGGCCTCCTCTCGTACGGCGTCCATGAGTTCATCGAGCTCGGCCTCCTGCCAGCACTGATCAACCCGGTCTACGACATCTCTGCGATCCTGCCGCACAAGGAGGGGATCGGTCAGTTCTTGCGCGCCATCGTCGGCTACAGCTCAACCCCAGAGCTAACGACGCTCCTTGCGCAAGGTGCCTATCTGATCTTCGGCCTCTTCTTCTACGTGCGCCCCGTGCGGCGAGCCGCTGCCGACAGGGCCGCAGCCGGCGCCTGATTGGCGCGTGCGGGCTTCGCACGCAATGATGTACTGATGCAAATAC
>JBILBX010000090.1:0-3747 GCA_044353495.1 Candidatus Limnocylindrus sp.
CACACCTTGTTGATGTCGCAACGTTGACCGGCATCGCCTATGCCGCATATGGCGGCGAGATCGCTGCCACCTGCGGCACCGATGCAGGGTTCCTCGATGAGTTCCACCTCGCCGCACGCCGTGCAGGGGAGGTCTACTGGCCGTATCCGCTGGCAGAGGCCTACGTGAAGAACATGTCGACCTGGTCGGCCGACTTCCAGAATTCGGGCTCTCGTGAGGCGTCACTGGTTCGTAGCGGCCTCTTCCTGCGCGAGTTCGTGACCGTGCCGTGGGTGCATCTCGATATTGCAGGGACCGCCTATCGCCGCAGCGTTGCCCCATTCGCTGGGCGCGGCTCCACGGGGGCGGCACACACCTCTCTCGTTGAGCTGGCCATGGGGGGTGGCGTCCGTCGCTGAGGCTGATACTCTTCCTATAGCGGAGGAGAGGAGGTCAAAGATGGAACACCCGCCTGCGCCGATGCACCGCGCACGCACCTGGCGTGCCCGCCTCGGTCTTCTGCTCACGATCCCTCTCCTTATCGTTGGCCTAGGTTTGGCACAGGCCGGACCGGTTCGCGGCGACCCTCTCGATGACGCGCTTGCCCAACAGAAGGCGCTCGCAGCACAGCTCGCCGCCCAACAGAAGGCGCTCAATGCGCTGATTGCACAGCAGGGTGCCCTCACCGCACAGTTGGCCTCCACGAGTGCCGCCCTTGCGAAAAACACGGCGACGCTGACAAGCATTACGACCCAAGTGGCACAGCTCTCAACCGCCGTGGCGCAGGCACAAGTTGGTTTGAACAAACTGAACGCCGCAGTGAACGCACTCGATGTTGAGATCAGTCGGCTGGTGAAGGCGCAAGAGGCGAAGGCTCGTGACCTGGCGGCACGCCAGGCGATCTTGGCTTCGCGTATTCGCGAGGCGTATATCGCCGACCAGACACCGCCCCTCTGGATCTTGCTTTCCGGACAGAGCTTCACCGACATTCTGCTCGACATCGCAGGGTTCAATGCGCTCGGCGCAGAAGATGTGAAGCTTGCCGACAGCATCAGCCGCGATGCGGCACGACTCGCGGAGATTGAAGATCAGGTCCGTGCGAATCGCGCCGAAACAGAGAAGCTGCGCGCTGCTGCGGCAAAGCAGAAGGCGGCGCTCGACAAGCAGGTGTCGCTGCTGAACGCCGCTAAGGCGCGACTCGCCGCGGCGATTGCTGCACAGAAGAAGGCGATCGCTGCGCAGAAGGCGGCAATGGACAAGGTGATTGCCGACAAGAAGAAGCTCGCCGCCGCCGTCGCCGCGCTTAAGGCGGAAGAGGCGCGCGTCACCGCAACAGTGAACGCGCTCTTGAAGGGTCAGTTCGGCGCTGGGCTCCCGACCGTCTACCAAGGTGGATGGACGTGGCCGATCGTGCACAACGGCTCCGGCTTCGTGAAGCCGGTCGGTGGAACTCGCCCCTACATTTCGCAGAAGTTCGGCTGCGTGAGCTGGAAGATTTATCCAAAGAGCTCGACCTGTCCGAAGGCGTATCCGTACCTGCACAACGGTGTGGATATTGCCGCCGCACCTGGCACGCCACTCTATGCCGCTGCGAGCGGCAAGGTGATGATTGCGGGCATCTGTAGCTACTGCGTCGTGTGGAAAGGGATGCGCCCGCTTGCCTGGATCTGGATCGCCCACTCAAAGAGCATGGTTTCCATTTACGGCCATATTGGAGACGGGAAGGTCTCGAGTCAGCCGAAATGGCGCGTGAAGGCGGGTGAGTTCGTGGCGGCTGGCCAGCTGATTGGGTTCGTCGGCTCCACGGGGAACGTCACAGGACCACACCTGCACCTCTCGCTCTTACAGAATGGGAAATACGTCTGCATTCAGAAGTACCTGCCCGGGGGAGCCTGCCCTGCGTACTGATCGCACCGTTGCGGTGATCCTCGCCGGCGGCGAGGGGAACCGACTGGGCGTGCTCTCTGGGGTTCGCGCAAAGCCTGCCGTGCCATTCGGTGGCAAGTATCGAATCATCGACTTCACGCTCTCAAATTGCGTCAACAGCGGCATCGGCGACGTGCTCGTGCTCACGCAGTACAACCCTCGGTCGCTCAATGACCACATCGGCCGGGGGCGGGCGTGGGACCTTGACCGCACGATCGGCGGTGTGCGACTCCTCCAGCCGCAGGTCGGCCGCGGCAACACCGCCAACTGGTACAGCGGCACCGCGGACGCCGTGCTGCAGAACCTTCGTGAGGTGGTGGCGAGCGGCGCCGAGACTGTCCTCGTGCTCGCCGGCGATCACATCTACAAGATGGATTACGAGCGACTGATTACCGCCCACCAACGCAGTGGCGCCGACGTGACCGTCTCGGTCCGCGAGGTGAGCCTTGAGGATGCGCGCCGCATGGGCGTCGTTGACACGGATGAGCGAAGCCGCATCACGGGCTTCCAAGAGAAGCCGAAGCGGCCAACCAGCCGCCTCGCCAGCATGGGGATCTACGCCTTTACCGCCGATGCGCTGGCCGCCTGGCTCAATGAGGCACGCCCCGACTTCGGCGCCGACGTGCTCCCCGCCATGGTCGCCGGTGGCGCAAAGGTGATGGCCCACCGCTTCCGCGGCTACTGGCAAGACGTGGGGACCCTTCCCGCGTACTTCGACGCAAACATGGCGCTCCTGAAGGCGAAGCCTGAGCTCGACCTCTACGAGCGCGATTGGCTGATCCTCACCCGTTCCGAAGAGCGGGCCCCCGCACGAATCGGCGCCGACGCCCGCGTCGAGCAGTCGATGATCTCGCACGGCTGTGTGATTGAGGGGATCGTGGAGCGCAGCGTTCTTTCGCCTGGTGTGCGCGTTGGCCGCGGCGCGATTGTGCGCGACAGCATTGTGATGTTTGATGCCGTGATTGGACCCGGCGCCGTTATCGACCACGCCATCATCGATAAAGAGGTGCGCATTGGGCGCGACGCAAAAGTTGGTGTTGGTGAGCTGCCAGGAGTGCCGAACCGCGCCAACCCCGAGATGCTGGCGACTGGCCTCGTTGTGATCGGTAAGCAGGCTGAGGTTCCTGATGGCGCATCTGTTGGCCGCAACGTGTTGGTGGATGCTGAGGCCAGCCTGAGCGATTGGTCCGACTCTGGCAGCGTGAAGGCCGGCGCAACAATCAAGGCTGGGCGCACCTGGAACCAGCGCCGCACGGCGCGGTAGCCGCGTGACACTTCTGCAGGTTGCGTCGATCCCCGCGCTGCTTGAACGACATGGTGTCGTGGTGCCCTCACCGCACAAGCGTGATGATGCAACGGTGTGGGACTTGGAGCTCGACGGAGAGCGCCGCCGCGCCTTGCGCCTCTCGCTCATTCACGACGCACGCCCGGGTGGCGTCATTGTGGTGTGGGCGCATCTGGCGCCGCCACTCGGTGATGGCCTACGCAAGGCGTATCGCCGCCTCTTGGAGTGGAACGACAAGTACCTCTTTGCAAAATTCGGCATTGCCGAAGATGGTCGACCGGTCCTCAGCATTGAGTTGCGCGCTGAACAGGCAACTGAGACCGACCTCGTCGAGGCGCTTGCCCGTACCGTGCTGATCGCCGATCGCCTCCTTGACGAGACCGCCGCCTGGATCTGGATCGGCGGCCGCATCCCCGCCGACGACGGCTCTCCGCGCCGGAACCAGCCCCTCTTGCGCGCCGTCCCCGATCTCGCCGATCGTCTGGAGGGGTAGCCTCCGACCTCTCGCCGCAGGGCTATGCTTCGCCTATGGCTGAACTTGATCGCCCCACGCGACC
>JBILBX010000091.1:0-3734 GCA_044353495.1 Candidatus Limnocylindrus sp.
CCCGCAACGCAGGCCACGCTGAGTCGCGACATCACCGAGCTCGGCCTGATCAAGGTGGATCGGGGCGGATCACCCGCCTATGCATTCCCGCCAGGGCGCTCGGTCGAGATCGCGTCCGAGGAGCGACTACAAGCGCTCCTCGGTGAGATTCCGCTGGAGGCATCGGTGGCCGGATCAATCCTGGTGCTGAAGACGCTGCCGGGGAGCGCGCACGCGATTGCCGCCTCCCTTGACCGCCTTCGACTCCCCGAGATCGTTGGCACCGTGGCGGGGGATGACACCCTCTTCGTAGCCGTGAGCGATGCGGCGGCGCTCCGCAAACTCCGCAAGCGCCTGACCGATCTCGCCCAGCGAGGCTAATCGTCGCCGCGGGCGCTAGGATTCCCAGCATGTATTGGGCAGACGAACTCGCCGCACGCGTCTCCGGGCCCCAGGTCGTCAACGACTCGAAGACCCCATCGGGGACCGTGCACGTTGGCAGCCTCCGCGGACCGGTGATGCACGACGCCATTGCTCGCGCCCTGCGCGACCGCGGCATCCCCGTGCAGTTCCGCTACGGCGTTGAAGATATGGACGCGATGGATGCGCAGGCGCTCCTCACCCCCGATGCGGTGGAGCGCTACATGGGCGTTCCGCTCGCACACGTCCCCGCCCCAGAAGGAAGCAGCGCCGGAAACTACGCCCGACACTTTGTGGGGACGCTCTTCTTCCCAACCTTTGCGCGTCTCGGCATTCGACCAGAGTTTTACTGGCTCTCCGAGATCTACCCAACCGGGCAGCTCGATCCATTCATTCGCACCGCCCTCGACAAGGCGCAGGTGATTCGTGACCTCTATGTGCGCGTCAGCAACGTGGAGCGCCCCGCCGGCTGGCTGCCGATTCAGGCGATCTGCGAGGCCTGCGGTCGCGTTGGTACCACCCTCTCCGACGACTGGGACGGCGAAACGATTCGTTACCGCTGTCTTCCGGACTACGTGAAGTGGGCGCAGGGCTGCGGCCATGAGGGGCGACTCGCACCATTCGGCGGCAAGGCGAAGATGCCGTTCAACGTGGAGTGGGCGGCGAAGTGGTCGCTGATGGGCGTCACCATTGAAGGGTGCGGCAAGGATCTTGGTACGAAGGGTGGATCACGCGATCGAAGCGAGGCGATCTCGCGCGAAGTCTTTGACCGTGAGCCGCCAATCAACGTGATGTACGAGTTCCTCAACGTTGGCGGCAAGAAGATGTCGACCTCAAAGGGGCTCGGCGCCGCGGTGCACTCAATCTCTGAGTCCATTCCACCCGAGGTGTTGCGCTTCCTCTTCCTGCGCCCACGTCCGAACCACGCGATCGACTTTGATCCGGCGGGCAGCGATGCGATTCCGCGCCTGCACGATGAGTACGATCGCATCAGCGCCGCAACCGCGGGCAAGACGGTGCGTGGCGAACTGCCGCCCGATCACGAGCGACTGCAATTCTTCAGCCAGATCGCTGACAGCACCGCCGAGGCGGCGAAAGAGGTTGCCGCCGCGTGGCGCCCAGCATTCGGTCAGCTCTCCCTCTTGCTGCAGCTCCCAGGCGTGAACGTGATTGAGCGCGCCGCGGCAGAGAAGGGGAGCTCACTCACCGCCGCTGAATCAGCCGAGCTGAACGAGCGCATTGCCGCCGTGACCAACTGGTTGCGCGATTACGCCCCAGAAGAGGCGCACATTGCGGTGCGCCCAGAACTACCGACCGATGCCGTTGCCGCCCTCAGTGCCGAGGAGCGCGCCTGGCTCGGTGCCCTCGCCCCGCAGATCGAGGCCGCACTCGCCACCGATGCCACGGCACTCGGCAGTGGTGATGCCTGGCAGGCGCTCGTCTTTAGTGCCGCCAAAGAGGCGGGCTTGCAGCCGGTGCGCGCCTTCGCCTCGCTCTACGCTGCTTTCCTCGGTCGAACGAACGGGCCGCGCGCGGGCTGGCTGCTCGCAGCCATTGATCGCACCCTTATCCTTACCAGGCTGCGCGATGCTGCAGCGGTACAGGGGGTGAACGCATGAGTGTGGGTACACAGCGACTACGCGACGACGCGGACCGACTCCGCGCGGGCGCGATCGCCAAGCGCGAAGACCCGAAGGTTGTTGACGCTGCGCTCACTGCAGACGCCGCGCGTCGTGATCTCTCGCAACGCGTTGACGCCCTGCGCACTGAGCGCAAGCGCCTCTCCGCCGAAGTGGGCGCGCTGCTCGGCGGCAAGCCGGCCATCCCCGCCACCGATCCGAAGGTCGTCGCACTGAAGGCTGAATCCCAGAAGATCGCCACCGAGATGGAGACGCTCGAGAAGGAGCTCGCCGCCGCTGAGGCACAACTCGAAGATCTGCTCCTTCGCATTCCGAACCCGCCCGACGAAGACATTCCCGTTGGCGGCGCCGAGGCGAACACCACGATTCGTACCTGGGCACCTGCAGGGCACCCTGCAATCGGTGCGAAGGGCGAAGACCCAGCCACGGCAGAAGCACCAGAGCACGACGTGGTCGCGGAGCGACTCGGCATCTTTGACCTGGAGCGCGGCGCGAAGGTCGCCGGTGCCGCCTTCCCGGCGTACCGCGCCGATGGCGCTGCGCTGATTCGCGCGCTGATCAACTTGTTCCTCGACACGCATGTGCGCGAGAACGGCTTCACCGAGATCTGGCCACCGATCCTGATCAACGAGGCGTCGGCACGCGGCACGGGGCAGATTCCCGACAAGGAAGACCAGATGTACGTTGTCGGTCGCGATGGCTTCTATTTGGCGCCAACCGCCGAGGTGCCGGTGACGAACCTGCACCGTGACGAGATCCTCGACGGTGCGCAGCTGCCGATTCGCTACGCCGCCTACACGCCATGTTTCCGTCGCGAGGCGGGCGCCGCCGGCCGCGAGACGCGCGGCATTCTGCGCCTGCACCAGTTTGACAAAGTGGAGATGGTCAGCTTTGAACGACCTGCTGAATCGGCCGCAGCACTTGAGTGGCTCACCGCCCGCGCCGAAACGCTGCTGCAGCGCCTCGAGCTGCCGTATCGCGTGCTGCTGATGGCAACGGGCGACATGGGCTTCGTGCAGATGCGCAAGTACGACCTTGAAGTGTGGGCGCCAGGCTCGAAGCGCTGGCTCGAGGTGTCGAGCTGCTCCAACTTCGGCGACTACCAGGCGCGCCGCATGGCGATTCGCTATCGCACCGCGCAGGGCGAGAAGCCAGAGCTCGTACATACGTTGAATGGCTCAGGGCTCGCAGTGCCGCGCGTCCTCGCCGCACTCCTTGAACATGGTGCGCAGCCCGACGGCAGCGTGAAGCTCCCCCCCGCGCTACACCCATACCTGGGTGGCCGCACGCACCTCGCGCCGCCAACCAAGAGCTAGCGGGCGATCCGATACACTCCCTCTTGGAGGGGTGCCGGAGTGGTTGAACGGAGCTGTCTTGAAAACAGCCCAGGCTGGTAACGGTCTGCGGGGGTTCGAATCCCTCCCCCTCCGCCACACCCCAATCGCTGACTCTGCGCCAGACTGCGCCTCATGAGTAGCGGCCTCTGTTCCATCTGCATCCATGCGCGGCTCGTCGTGAGCGGTCGCGGGTCGCACTTTATGCGCTGTGGGCTCTCCGATACCGATGACCGCTTCCCGCGTTATCCGCGTCTGCCGGTGATGCGCTGCGCGGGATTTAGCGCTGAGACTCCGCCCGACGCGTCGCCGCCATCAGCAGCGTCCACAACTCCACCAGATCCTCAGGAGTAAGGGCACC
>JBILBX010000092.1:0-3709 GCA_044353495.1 Candidatus Limnocylindrus sp.
CAGCGACGTCGACTGCTGACATTCCTTAAGCGTGAAGATGCAGCGCGCTACGCCGCGCTCTCCGAGAAGCTCGGACTTCGACGCTAACCACCCCCCAGCCTTTGGCTGGGACTACATCGGCACGCTGACGGAAGAACCGTTAGCGGCCTGACAGGAGAACAGAATGAGCAACATCACCAGCGTATCCGCCGAGTTCGGCGGTCAGACCCTCACGATTGAAACAGGCCGAATGGCCCGCCTGGCCGGCGGCGCAGTCACCGTTCGCTACGGCGACACCGTGGTCCTTGGCACTGCAAACCGCAGCGAGCCACGACCAGGCCTCGACTTCTTCCCACTCACGATTGAATTCGAAGAGCGCATGTACGCCGCGGGGAAGATTCCAGGCGGATACATCAAGCGCGAAGGGCGAGCCTCCGAGAACGCAACGCTCTCCGCTCGTCTCACCGACCGACCGATCCGACCACTCTTCCCGGAGGGGTACAAGGATGACGTTCAGGTTGTGATCACCGTGCTGAGCGCGGACCAGGAGAACGACCCAGACATTCTCGGAACGCTCGCCGCCTCTGCGGCACTGACGATCTCTGAGATTCCGTTCCTTGGGCCAATCGGCGCAGTCCGCGTCGGCATCGTGAACGGTGCCTTTGTGATTAACCCAACCTTCGACCAGCTCAAGGAGAGCGATCTCGACTTGGTGGTTTCAGGAACCGTTGACGCAATCATGATGGTCGAGGCAGGCGCCAACCTCATTACTGAAGACAAGATGGCTGAGGCCATTGAGTTCGGTCACAACGCCATCAAGGCGCTCGTTGCCCTGCAGGAGGAGCTGCGCGCCAAGGTCGGCAAGGAGAAGCGCGTTCCATACATCGAGCCAAGCACCGACAGCGTGCTGGCGTTTGCTGAGGCAGCCGCGAACGGCGGCACCTTTGTGATCGTTGACACTGAGACGACCGGCCTTGATTCGAAGATTTCGGATCTGGTCGAAGTCGCTGCAGTGAAGATCAAGGGTGGCAAGATCACCGACCGCTGGAGCAGCTTTGTTGACGCCGGCAACGGTATCGTCGGCGCCCAGATGCACGGCATCACCAACAAGGACATTAAGGGTGGCCTGACGCCAAAGGCGGCAGCCGAGAAGATTGCTGAATTCGCCAAGGGCGCAATCCTTGTCGGACACAACCTTGGCTTTGATGTCGCCTTCCTCGACGAGGCACTCGGCAAGGGTCGCACCTTCGCGACCGAGCAGGGGAGCTACCTCGACACCTACGTCCTCTTCAAGGAGGCGTACCCAGAGAGCGAGTCGTTCAAGCTCGGAGATCTCGCACGCGTCTATGGCGCAGCGACAACCCCGAACCACCGAGCGGCTGCTGATGCCGAAGCAACGGCAGAGCTCTTGCTGATTCTCGCCAACGAACTCCCAGGTCGCCTCGCGGCGCTCAAGGAGGGGATTGCCGATTCGATCCGCGCCGCACGCAGCGGTAAGGGCGAGCCAAAGGCGATCTTCGAGGCGGCACGTCGCAAGGCGCGCGTCGGCAAGAACCTCTTCGGTTGGATGCATAAGAAGACAGCACGTAGCCTCACGATGAAGGAGGGAATCCGCCTCGACGGCCGTAAGGCTGATGAGATCCGCAAGATCTCGGTAGAGGTTGGCCTCCTCCCACGCGCACACGGTTCAGGCCTCTTCACCCGCGGTGAGACCCAGGCACTGAGCGTTGCGACACTCGGCCCAGTGGCACAGGGGCAGCGTCTCGACACGATCTCGCCGATCACCGAGAAGCGCTACATCCACCACTACAACATGCCGCCATACAGCACCGGCGAGAACAAGCCGATGCGTGGCCCAGGGCGACGCGAGATTGGGCACGGAGCCCTTGCCGAGCGCGCACTGATCCCAGTGCTCCCATCGATCGAGGAGTTCCCATACGCCATCCGAGTGGTATCGGAGTGCGTGACCTCCAACGGATCGACCTCAATGGCCTCAACCTGTGGTTCGAGCCTCTCGCTCCTTGATGCCGGCGTGCCGCTCAAGGCGTCGGTCGCTGGTGCTGCAATGGGCCTGATGTCGGAGCCAGACGGCGAATTCATCGTTCTCACGGACATCCTCGGCAAAGAGGATGCCTTCGGCGACATGGACTTCAAGGTGACGGGAACCCGCACAGGGATCACCGCCTTGCAGATGGACATCAAGGTGCAGGGGATTAACGGGGCGATCATTCGCACCGGCCTCAAGGACGCGCTCGCGGCGCGCCTCGAAATCCTCGACAAGATGGATGCGATCATCAGCACAGCTCGACCAGAGCTCTCTGACTTCGCTCCACGCATCACCACGATCAAGATCAATCCGGAGAAGATCCGCGACATCATTGGTAAGGGTGGCGCGGTCATCCGCAAGTTGCAGGATGACTTCCAGGTCAACATCAACGTGCAGGACGACGGCACCGTGCAGATCGCTTCGGCTGACCCAGAGCGCACCAAGGGCGTCCTTGATGCGATCAACGGGATCACCAAAGAGGTTGAGCTCGGAGCTCTCTACATGGGCAAAGTCACCCGCATCATGGGCTTCGGCTGCTTCGTCGAGATCCTTCCAGGCAAGGAAGGCCTCGTGCGTATCGGCGAGCTCGCGGACTACCGTGTGAACACCGTCGAAGATGAGGTCGCCGTTGGCGACGAGATCATGGTTGTCGTCACCGAAGTCGACCGCCAGGGTCGCGTCAACCTGTCGCGCCGCGCCGCCATGCAGCGTCACAAGGCCGCGCCTCAGGAGTAACAGTGCCCCTTAACTTTAGGGAATCAACTGAGGATCTGCGGTTTTTCCGCAGGTCCTCAGTCGTATACTGGGCAGCATGAACAACGCTGGGCGAACTGAAGGCTACGTGGTTGCAGTACTCGGGGCCACCGGTCTCGTTGGGCAAACCATGATCTCCGTCCTTGAGGAGCGAAACTTCCCTGTGCGCACGCTCGTTCCACTTGCATCAACGAGTGGTGGACGAACCGTGCGCTTTCGTGGCACCGATATTCCAGTGCAACAGGTGCAACCTGACTCATTCGCTGGCGTAGACATCGCAATCTTCAGTGCAGGCGGGGCAGCAAGCTTGACGTATGCACCGGAGGCCGCCGCCCGCGGATGCGTCGTTGTCGATAACTCCAGCGCGTGGCGCATGGACCCCGCTGTTCCCTTGGTCGTCTCACAGGTAAATCCTGGTGCCCTCAGCAACCACAATGGGATCATCGCGAATCCGAACTGCTCCACAATGCAACTCGCACCACTGCTGAAGGCGCTCTCCGATGCAGCCGGACTCGAACGCGTCGTTGTTGCGACCTACCAGGCGGTGTCTGGTGCGGGCGCAAAGGCGGTAGCGGATCTGGATCAGCAGCGTGTCACGGTAGTCAACGGTGGCAACGCAACCTCAACCATCTACCCGCACGCCGTCGTGTCGAGCCCGATCCCCGCCATTGATGTCTTCCTTCCAGATGGCTCAACCAAAGAGGAGGCAAAAGTTGTCAACGAGAGCAGGAAGATCCTTGACCTTCCGAAGCTCCGCATCTCTGCAACCGCGGTGCGTGTCCCCGTTGAGCGGAGCCACTCGGAGGCGGTGCATGTTGAGCTCTCCCGTGCACTCAGCCCCGACCAGGCCCGTGCCGCTTTTGCTTCGATGCAGGGGGTAACCGTTGTTGATGACCCCGCGAACCATTCGTACCCACTGGCGGCCGCCGC
>JBILBX010000093.1:0-3661 GCA_044353495.1 Candidatus Limnocylindrus sp.
GCCGCGCTGCCGCATGGAAGTCCAAGTGCACGCGAACTGGTGCGCGGCGAGGTGATCCTCTTTGACTTCGGCGCGCAGGTCGCCGGCTATCGCAGCGACATGACCCGAACCCTCTTCGTGGGAGCTGCGAGTGATGCGCACCTAGCGCTCTACGAGCAGGTGCATCGCGGTCAGGCGGCAACATTTGACCTTCTGCGACGCTCCATCACCGGACCTAGCACCACGATGCCATCCGGTCGCAGCTGCGATGAAGAGACGCGACGAGTGATGGGCTCTGGAGCCGGCATCTACGACCACGGCCTCGGACACGGCATCGGCCTGCAGACGCATGAGGCACCGAGCCTCTCGCGCGCTGCGAGTGCGGACCCACTCCCATCGCCAACGGTCTTTAGCGTTGAACCTGGGATCTACCTTGAGGATCAGATCGGGATTCGCATTGAAGACCTCGTCGCCGTTGATGCCACGAAGGGAACGCTCGAACTGCTCACACGCTTCCCGTCGGACCCCATAATCGTCGGCTGACGGCTAGAATGCCCCAGATGCTCACGTCGCCGCAGCGTACGGCCCAGTAGAGGAGACTCCAACATGATCTCGACCGGTGAACTGAAGAAGGGTGTTGTTATTGAGCTTGAGGGCGACCTCTGGCAGATTCTCGACTATCACCACATCAAGATGGGGCGTGGCTCTGCGCAGGTTCGCATCAAGTTCCGCAACGTGCGCAAGCAGTCCATCGTCGAGAAGACCTTCCAGGCTGGCGAGAAGTTCCCTCGCGCCACGATGGAGCGCCGCACTGCACAGTTCCTCTTCTCTGAGGGCGACGATTACACCTTTATGGATACAGAGACCTACGATCAGTTTGTGATCACCGCTGAGCAGCTTGGTGACGCCAAGAACTACATCAAGGACAGCCTGCAGCTTGACCGCGTCAGCTACGAGGGCGAGACACTCGGCGTTGAGCTGCCGATCAACCTTGACCTGACCGTGACTGAGACTGATCCAGGATTCGCTGGCGATACGGCGACCGGCACGCGCAAGCCGGCGACCCTCGAGACTGGCCTGGTCGTCCAGGTACCGCTCTTCGTTAGCGTGGGTGATGTCATTCGCGTTGATACACGAACGGGCGAGTACCAGACGCGCGTCTGAACCCGTTTGACGCCCCCGTCGAGGCGCTCAGCGTCTCTGACGTTGCCGCTCGTATCAAGGAGCGCATCAGCGCCGATCCGTCGTTAGCAGATTGCGTCGTTGCTGGCGAGGTGCAGAGCGCTATGCGCAGCTCTGCCGGGCATGAGTACCTCACGCTGCGAGATGAGGAGGCGACGCTTGATGTGGTGCGCTTCCGTGGAGCCATTCGCCCTGGCGAAGAGACACCTGCCGTCGGAGAGATCGTCGTTGTCCGCGGCCGCATTGATCTGTATAGCCCGCGAAGCCGTTACCAACTCGTCGCCACAAGCGTGGAGCGAGCGGGTGGGATGGGTCTCCTCTCGCGAGAACTGGAGGCACTGAAGCGGCGACTGCAGGCGGAGGGTCTCTTTGACGTGGCACGTAAGCGGCCGATTCCACATGCACCTCGTGGCATTGGCTTGATCACCTCAACCTCTGGTGCGGTGCTGCACGACGTGTTGCGGGTGCTACGCCGCGAAGCGCCACTCGCTCGACTGGTTGTGGTGCATACCGCGGTGCAAGGCGCCGGCGCCCCTGAAGAGATCGCCAAGGCGATCGCACGAATCGATGCCTGTGCCGTGAAGGAGCGACGGAGCGGTCGACCCGACGCGATCAGCGTGCTCCTGTTGGCGCGTGGCGGTGGCTCGAGTGACGACCTTGGTGCGTTCAATGTTGAGGGGGTGCTGCGTGCCATTGCCGCCTCTGCAACCCCAATCATCTCTGCGGTCGGACACGAATCGGATGTCACCCTTGCCGATCTCGTCGCGGATCTGCGCGCGGGCACTCCGAGCATCGGTGCCGCGGCACTCTCGAGTGATCTGCTGCAGTCACGGCATGACGTTGCGCGCCTTCGAGATCGCGGCGGTCGCGCATTGACGTTCGTCGTTGACCGTGCCGAACGCCGACTCGAGGAGGCGGCGCGCGCCCTCGATGATGTTGGTCCGTTTGACCGAATCGAGCGGGCTGGGGAGCGCGTTGCGCAACTCTCCGATGACCTGGCGCGCGCAGCCCTCGCACGCCTGCATGGGGCGACGGCCGCTCTCGGGCAGTTGGACCTCCTTCTCGGTGCCCTCTCGCCCCTGCGTGTTCTCGCACGGGGCTACGCGATTGTGGCGGGGGATGGGGGAAGGGCGGTACGCTCTTGGCGAGATGCCCCTGTTGGGACGTCGCTACAGATCCGCCTGGCGCAGGGTGCCGTTCGGGCAACCGTGACAGAGCGAGCGAAGGGGGTGACGGATGGCGAAGCGTAAGGTCACCCCAGCACGCGGCAAGCGTCACGCAGACGCCGGTGCGGAGCTTCCAGCAACATTCGAGGCGACCGTTGCGGAACTTCGCTCCATCGTTGATGATCTCGAGACTCAGGATGCAGATCTTGAGGCAGCCGTTGAACAGTACGAACGGGGTGTCGCGCTGCAGAAGCACGCCGAGGCGCAGCTGAAGGCCGCTCGATTGCGGGTGGAAGAGTTGCTCCCAGATGGTTCTACGGCACTGTCCGACGACGATGAAGAGGAGGATGAGGATGCCTGACGAAGGAGTCGCACTTCGCGCCGTTGGCGCCGATTCGCTACTCGCTCGTCTCGACGGCCCAGCCGGGCTCAAGGCGCTTACGAGCGCTGAGCTTGATCAGATTGCAGAGCAGCTGCGCACCGCCATCATCGCCACCACTGCCGTAACGGGCGGACACCTCGGACCGAGCCTCGGCGTTGTCGAGTTAACGGTCGCCCTGCATCGGGTAATGAATTCGCCGGTAGACCGCATCGTCTTTGATACTGGGCACCAGGCGTATCCGCACAAGTTGCTCACCGGTCGACTTGCCCGATTCGGCACGCTCCGCCAGCTCGGTGGTATCGGCGGCTTCCCGCGCCGCACTGAGTCACCCCACGACGTGTTCGACGGTGGGCATGCTGGAACCGGCATCTCCATCGGCCAAGGTCTCGCGCTGGCACGTGACGTGCGTGGCAGCGGCGAAAAGGTCGCCGTCGTTGTTGGTGATGCGGCACTCATGAGCGGCCTGAGCCTGGAAGCGCTCAACGACATCGGCCATCGCGGCACGCCGCTGCTCATCGTTCTGAACGACAACGAGATGTCCATCTCGCCAACGGTCGGCGCGATCTCCACCTATCTCTCCAAGGTGAAGCTCTCCGGACGCTGGCGCGAAAGCAAGGGTTGGTACGACCGCACCATCTCTCGTGTGCCGCTTATCGGGAATCAGCTTGCAACATGGTCAAAGCGCCTGCGTCGCTCGGTGGTGGCGTTTGTGCAGGAGCCAGGGCGTCTGTTTGAGGATCTTGGCATCACCTATGTGGGCGTTCTTGATGGGCACAATCGCGCACAGCTGGAAGAGGCATTTGCGAAGGCATTCACGATGAGCGGCCCTGTGATTGTGCACGTGCGCACCCAGAAGGGTCGCGGCTATCGCCCAGCAGAGGCCGATCCAATTACCTTCCACGGCGCGGCGCTCCCAAAGATGGAGGTTGGTGCTACCGATAGCTACGGCAAG
>JBILBX010000094.1:0-3627 GCA_044353495.1 Candidatus Limnocylindrus sp.
GAATTCGCCACCCCTTTCGATGCTCGGCAATCACTTCGCCGGCGGGCTTGCCACTGCCAGGAACCTGGGCGATCGCCTCGTGGTCCCGCGGATCAAACTCCTTGCCGACCGATTCAAATGGGGTCACTCCTTCACTCTCCAACAGCGCCAAGAGCTTGCGATTAATCGCGGCGATCCCTTCCACCCAGGGCTCATCCGTCAGGCTCTCGGGGACGGCGGCGAGGGCGCGGTCCATGTCGTCGGCGACGGCCAAGGCCTTGATCAGGAGTGACTCGCTGGCCAGGCCGGCCTCGCGCTCGCGCTCCTCGGCGGTACGGCGACGGAAGTTGGCGAAGTCGGCGGCGGTGCGCTGGTGGGCGGCAATCTGCTCATCGCGCTCTAGGAGGGCGGCGGCAAGCGGATCGAGCTCAGGCGCCCCCTGCTCGGTTGCCTCTGATTCGGTCGATGGTTGGGTCATACGTGCCCCCTTTTGTGCTCAGGAGCCCCCGTTTTGGGGGGGCCTCGTGCGTAAGTTAGCACTCAAAGGTTAAGAGTGCTAACTCGCTGACGGGAGAATACGCCTCCTAGGGGTGGGAGTCAAGCGATCAGCGGGAAAGGTGCGGGCGCGAACGCGCGTTAGGCGCGATGGAAGCGGGTCACCAGCTCCGAGAGGAGGTTGGCCACGAACTGAACTGAGCCGACCGCCCGCGGGTAGGGCATGCGCGTTGGCCCAAGGACTCCAACGACGCCGAGCGCTTGGCCGGGTACGCCATATGGGGCGAGGATCAGGGAGACGCCGTGCATCTCTATCGGTGTGTTCTCGCTACCAATGAAGAGTCGAACCTCACCCCCCTGGGCAACGTCGTGTACCAGTTCGCCGAGATACCCACGCCCCTCAAGGGCCGTGAAGACGTTGCGCACCCGCGAACTCTCGGCAAACTCGGGGGCCTCCATCACATTGAGGAGTCCGTCGCTGTAGACCTGCTCCACCGCCGCATCATCGATCTCGGCGAGGAGGCGGCTCGTACGCTCGAGCACCGTTCGCACGATGGCCCGGTTTGGTAGCGACTCAGGGAGGCCTGTGGCGGCTGCGGCGAGTTGTGCCGAACTCTTATCGAGCACCGTGGCGTTCAGGCGACTCGCCACGGCGGTGAGGGCATCTTGATCAGCCCCCTCTGGGAGGGGCATCAGCGTTGGGCGCACGCTCCCGTCGCTCACCACGGCGATCAGGGTGGCGAGGCGATCGGCGGTGCGCACCAGGTCAACGTGGCGGAGGCGTGCGGAGGTCGGGCGCATCGGCGTGGCGATCCCCGCCGCTCGCGAAGAGCTCGCCAGGGTGGTGGCGGCGATGCGGAACCACTGGTCGGCGCCCCCTTCGGCCTGGCCGAACTGGTGTCGAATCATGAGTTGGTCGACGGGGGCCATCTCATCGGGGGTGGCGATCTCCACGGCGTAGGTGCGGTAGCCGAGGTCGGTTGGGATGCGCCCCGCGGAGGTGTGTGGCTGCATCAGGAGGCCGAGCTCTTCCAGCTCCACGAGCACCCCGCGAACGGTGGCCGGCGAGACGCCAAGGTCGTACCCGTCTGAGAGGGCGATCGAGCCAACAGGGGTGGCCGTTCGGATGTGCTCCTCAACAAGGGCGGCGAGGATGACGCGGGCGCGATCGTCCAGGAGCCCCGTGCGTCGCTGTCGTCGAACCATGCCCACCTCGTTTCTTGGCACTCAACGAGTGCTGAGTGCCAACTGCAGTCTAGAGGGGTCAGCGCCGCTGGGTCAAAGGCGCAGAAAAATTTTCGAAAGGCGTAAACTTGTGTCCATGACAAACCCCCTTGCCATCCAGACTCGTTCGCTCACCAAGCACTACGGGCGCACGGGTGAGATCAAGGCGCTCTCTTCAATTGACCTAGAGATCAAGGAGGGTGAACTCTTCGGCTTCCTCGGGCCGAACGGCGCGGGGAAGAGCACCACCATTCGAACCCTCCTCGGTTTCCTCCACCCGACCAGTGGCTCCGCCTCGGTCCTCGGACTCGACATCGTCAAGGACTCGGTAGAGATTCGTCGCCGCGTCGGCTACCTACCCTCGGGCTTCGCCGTCTACGACTACATGAGTGGTCGCGAGTATCTCGACCACATGCGTGCGTTGAGCGGCCGACCTTCACTCCTCCGCCATCGCGTCATGGAGGCGCTCGAGCTCTCCGACGCAATCTTGAAGCGACCGGTGCGCGACTACAGCCGCGGCATGCGCCAGAAGATCGGCGTGGTGCAGGCACTTGAGACCGACCCAGAACTTCTGATTCTCGATGAGCCCTCTGAGGGTCTCGACCCGTTGATGCAGCGTTCGTTGCAGGAGCTGCTCCTGGAGCGCGTCGCCGCTGGCCGCACCGTCTTCTTCAGTAGCCACCTCATCAGTGAAGTGGAGCGCATCTGCAACCGCGTCGCCATTGTGCGCGGCGGCAAGCTTGTTGCACTTGAAACGGTGGAGACCCTGGTGCGATTCCAGCGCCGTCGCGTTGACGCGCTCGTCGCGCGTAAGCCAACGCGCCTCACCTCACTTGCTGGCGTCTTTGGCGTGAAGGTCTCCCTCGAAGGGAAGAGCGGCTATCGCATTAGCTGTGAAGCGGAATCTGCGACTGTGCCGAAGCTCATCTCGCGACTGCAGACCTCTGGCCTGCGTGACCTACTCATTGAAGCCGCCAGCCTTGAAGAGGCCTTCATGTCGTACTACGGCGACGTGCGTCACAGCTCTGGCGCCGTTCAGGTCTTCCCCGAAGTGGCAGAGGTGAAGATGACACCATCGAAGCCTGCAACCAAGCGACCAGCAAAGAAGGCGGCTTCGAAGAAGAGCGCCACCAAGAAGAGGAGCTCCCGATGATCAACGCAACCCTCTTCCGACGCCTCATTCGCGGCCACCGTATTCGCCTCGCTGTCGGACTCTCAGTAGTGGTGATCTGGTCGCTCCTCTTCCCCGTCATCTATCAGGCGTTCCAAGAGTCACTTGCAGATAACCCACGACCGCCAGGAGGGAACTTCTCCACCCTGGCGCGCACGATCTCGGTGGGGTTCATCCATCCGATCTCCATCGCCCTCTTCGGCATCTTGAGCGCGGGCCTCACCGTGGGCGCACTCTCCGGTGAGCGACAGCGCGGCACCCTTGAGCTGCTGCTGAGCCGTCCGCTCAGCCGCCGCACCATCCTCGCCACCATGTTGATTGAGGGCTGGGTCGGATCAGCACTTGTCTCACTCGCCTATATCGGCGGCACCATCCTCGGCGCGCAGATCGCCGGGGTTACCGACCAGCTCGCCTTTGAACAGCTACCAATCCTCTGGGCGTACAGTGCACTCTTCTGGGGCATGTTCGCAACGATCGGCATTGCCACCAGTGGCAGCTTTGATCGAACTGCACCCGCAATGGCCATCACCGTCTCGTTCATCATGTTCAACTACATCATTGAAGTGATCGGTTCGTTCTGGGATGTGGTCGAGCCGTATCAGTTCCTCTCACTCTTCAACCACTTCTCGCCGGTCGACCTCTTGGATGGCACCGTCGACGGTTCGGCCGCGTTACTCTTTGGTGTGGTCGCACTCATCGCTGCGATCTGGGCCTTCTACATCTTCCCGCGCCGCGACCTCGCCGCGCCGAACTGATCC
>JBILBX010000095.1:0-3624 GCA_044353495.1 Candidatus Limnocylindrus sp.
GGGGAAGTCAATGCTCGCGCGCGCGTTACATGAAGTTTTGCCGGACCTGGCTTCATGGGAGCAGAGCGAGGTCGCTGCGATCGCTTCGGCAGGTGGGCACGCTCCTGAGTATTCGTTACGACCACCGCTGCGGGCTCCGCATCACGACATCACGGTGGCGGGGCTTATTGGCGGCGGTCCGCGTATGACGCCGGGCGAGCTGACGTGGGCACATCGTGGACTCCTGCTCCTTGATGAGATCGGTGAATTCCGGCGCGATGCGCTGGAGGCGTTGCGCGAACCGTTAGAGCGCGGGAGTGTGGATCTGGTTCGTGCGGGTCGCTCGGTTCGCTTCCCAGCAGATGCGATTGTGGCGGCCACTGGCAACCCCTGTGGCTGTGGGGAGCTGGAGCAGCCGAGTGGGACCTGTCGCTGCCTCCCTGCAGCGCGACGTCGTGGGAGCCTCTCACTCTCCGCACCAATACGTGATCGTTTCCCGCTGCGCGTGCGGCTGGCTCGACCGAGCACGCCGTTGGCTGCACTGCCGCGCGGTGATCTCACCACACTCACGGCCCGCGAACGCGCGACATCAGTGCGTGCAGCCCTCGCGCGCCAGCCTGCTCACTCTGATGCGCTGACTCGTGCCACGCGCCGCACGATCGAGGGCCTTGGGGTACGCGCCTGGAGTCAGATTGAGCAGGTTGCGAGGGTGGTGGCGCTCCTCGACGGTCGCGATGTCGTGGGTGACGCTGATGTGGCCGAGGCGATCCATCTGCACGGCGATCACTGGTGAGCGCGATCACGCTGCACCCAGGCGATCCGCGAATCCCTGAGCGGCGCAGTGAGGCCCTCGGGTTGGCCCCCGATGCAGATCGGCGTCGCCCGCTCTGGGCGCAGGGGCGGGTCGAGGTGCTGGGGAGACCATCCATTGGGATCGTAGGTACGCGACGACCTTCACCGCATGGCGCTGCGGCGGCACGGCGCATCGCCTTTGAGGTGGCGCGTTCGGGGTGGTGCGTCGTCTCAGGCCTCGCCCTGGGCATCGACGAGGTGGCCCATTTGGCAGCCGTAGAGGCGGGAGGGGAGACGATCGCGGTACTTCCCAGTCCTGCCCCGCTTGGGCTGCGCTACGGAGCGCGGCGCCTGGCTGAGCAGATCCAGCAGGTGGGCCTTCTCCTCTCGGATCGACCGGTCGGAACCCCGCCCGCCGCCTGGAGCTTTGCCGCCCGGAACCACCTCCTGGCGGCGCTCTGTGACGGGCTGATCGTCGTTGAGGCACCCGAGGGCTCTGGAGCGCTCATTACCGTCGAATCGGCGGCTGGGCTTGGGCTCCCCGTAGCGGTTGTGAGCGCCCCCTACGGTGCAGAGAGCGCAGAAGGGGGGCTCCGCTGGCTCCAGCGAGCGCAGGAGTTGTCTTTGCGTCTCATGGAAGAGCGCTCACCCGTGCTCATTTCGGGGGAGGCTGACCTGCGTGCGTGGCTTACTGTCTGTGCACTGTCCTTGCACGGTCAGCTTGGGGACTCCCACGGTGCGCCGCATGCCGTGGCGGGCGCAACTGACGCTGAGACCTCAGGCTTACAGCGAGAAATCCTTCAAAGGATGGATGCAGCCGGGGCTGAAGGGGTCGTTGAGGGGGATCTGAGCGACCTCGCGATGGAGTCCCCAGGGGCGCTGGTGGCGGCCCTGACCCTCTTGAGCCTGCGCGGGCTCGTTGAGCAGCGTGGCGGGCGTTGGCGGCGCGTTCTGGGGGCGGTGCTACGCTCTCGCCCATGACAAAGGCAGCCACCAACCTCGTTATCGTCGAGTCGCCGGCCAAGGCCCAGACGATTGAGCGGTATCTCGGCCCCGATTACACCGTGCTCGCCTCCTATGGGCACATTCGGGATCTCCCCCAGAAGACGAAGAAGGGGAGCATGGCGGTTGACGTGGAGAATGGCTTCACCCCGGTCTACGAAATCATTGAAGACAAGCAGAAGCGCCTTGATGACATCACTCGTGCCGCCAAGAAGGCAACCTCGGTCTGGCTCGCAACCGACCTTGACCGCGAAGGGGAGGCGATCGCCTGGCACGTGGCCGAGGCCCTCGGCATCCCCGAGGCGGATCGCCACAGGGTCACCTTCAGCGAGATCACGAAGGGGGCCATCCTTGAGGCGTTTGCCCACCCCCGCGCCATCAACCTCGACCTCGTTAACGCTCAGCAGGCGCGCCGCATTCTCGATCGCCTCGTCGGGTACCGGCTCTCGCCGCTCCTCTCGCGGCTGGTCAAGCCGAAGCTCTCCGCGGGGCGGGTGCAGTCGGTGGCGCTTCGCCTGGTTGTGGAGCGCGAGCGTGCCATCCGCGCCTTTATCCCACGCCACTACACCACCGTTGAGATCGGGATTCGCCCCGCGAGTGCGAGCGACATGGTCGTCCCCGCCACCCTCATCGGTGAGAAGGGGGAGATTCTCGAGCTTGATCCAGAGGTAGCGGCAGCCGCCGTGGCCCGACTCGAAGGCGCTGATGCCGTCGTTGTGGAGCGCAGTGAGGGGACGCGCAAGCAGCGCCCCGTTCCGCCATTCACCACCTCCACGCTGCAGCAGGAGGCGGGTCGCAAGCACGGCTTCCGCTCGCGCGTCACGATGCAGCTCGCCCAGAAGCTCTACGAGGGTGTGGAGATCGGCGGCGAGCGCACCGGTCTCATTACGTATATGCGTACCGATTCACCGACGCTGAGCCAGCAGGCGATTAGCGATGCGTCGGCGGTGATCCGTGAGCGATTCGGCCCAGAGATGATTGTGGAGGGCGGCCGACAGTACGCCTCGAAGTCAAAGAACGCACAAGAGGCACACGAAGCGATTCGCCCAACGAATCTTGCCCTCACCCCCGAACTCGCCGCGCCATACATCGACGAACGGGAACTGAAGGTGTACACGTTGATCTGGCGCCGCACGATCGCGTCGCAGATGCCCGACAAGATCTCTGCATCGACCACGCTCATCTGGAGCGCAGGAAGCGATCGTCTCAAAACAGTTGCAACGCGAACGCTTGAGCCCGGCTTCACCGCCGTCTATCTCGAAGGTCGTGATGATGAGGACGAAGATGCTGAGGCGAAGGTTCCCGATCTGCCAGAGGGCTCAAAGGGGAGCGTCGCCACAGTAGAGGGCGTGCCGCACGCGACAAAGCCTGAGCCGCGCTTTACCGAGCCAACGCTCGTCAAGGAGCTAGAGAAGCATGGCATCGGCCGACCATCAACCTACGCCGCCATCATCGAGCGCATTCAAGAGCGCGAATATGTTGACCGCGACAAAGATAATCGCCTCCGCGCCACGCGACTTGGCGAAACGGTGTGCGACCTACTCACCACGCACTTCTCTACCTTCGTTGACCTCGGCTTCACCGCCGGCATGGAAGAGGAGCTCGACGCCGTTGCAGAGGGGCGCGCGAACTGGCGCGACGTGCTGCAGAAGTTCTGGAGTACCTTCGATCCACTCGTTCTTGAGAAGGCGCAGTCAATCGGCGCTGGAGAGTTCCGCAACCGCGCCAGCGAAGAGAAGTGCTCCGAGGGGCATCCAATGGAGGAGCGCCTCGGCCGATTCGGTTGGTACCTCGCCTGCACGCTCTACCCAGAACACGCCGAGCGCAAGTCGCTTTCGAAGGTGATTGGCG
>JBILBX010000096.1:0-3578 GCA_044353495.1 Candidatus Limnocylindrus sp.
ATCTCACCATTCGGCGAACAATCCTTGATGCTTCGTATAGAACCAATATGGATGGCGCACGCATTCCCGCAGGGAACTGGCACATGAGTGGCGAGTGTGCCCTCGCCTATGCACGAATTCGCAAGGCACCAGGAACGGACGACATGTCACGCGGCCCACGACAGATTGAGATTCTCCTTGCGGCACGTGATGAGTTAGCCCGCAGTGGAAACTTTGTTGGCAATGCGCTCGCCTTGCTTGATGTCATCGGCGACGGGGTACGTACGGACCTCAACCCGGCGCTGATCCCGGTGCTAGCTGAAGCGGCGGGTACTTTCGATACGACCAAGATCGTCCGCGGTGTGATTGCGCCTGGGGACACGATCCTTCGTTATCGACATAAGGGTGAGTACAGCCCGTTCGGCTCCGTGGTCTTCTTCGATGCAAAGCGCATGTCGCTGCTTGCGGCTCGTCTCTTCCCCGCCCCTGGCACTCGGCCGTGGGGATTCCCGGCAGCGACGAACGAGCCGAAGCTCGGCGCGGAGGCAACCTTTACCCCTGCGCCACTCCCAAGCGGCGCCTCCCCCACCCCAACTGCGACGCCGGCGCCCGCGCTGACGCATCCGTTCCCAATGTTGGCCTCGTGTGACGCGAGGCTGCCACTACCGCGCTACACCCCAACACCAGATCCAACGGCACCACCGGAGAGCGCTTCACCGAGCCCATCGGAGACACCGACAGCAACGCCGACGCCAACAGATCCCACGCCGCTACCGAGTCCATCAGAGAGCACCGTTCCGGCCCCGTAACGCGCAACGACGCTGGTCTTGCGGGGCGTGCCTCGTAGAATCTGCGCATGCCATCACTGCAGCACAACCTTTTCGGGTGGATCTTGGGGGCGATTGCAGCGCTCAAACCGCCTCGAGACGAGGCACATGCCCGTGCGATGTTTGCGCGGATGCACAGCCAGAAGCCTGCGCTCCCGCCAAAAGGAATTCTGAAGACGGTGAGCGCTGAGGTCTCACAAACTCTTGGCTTCCCCGTGTGGACCCTTACCCCAAAGAGCAGCGGCACTGGTGTTCACGTGGTGTACCTACATGGTGGCGCCTATGTGGGCGATGCCTCAGTCATTCACTGGAACCTCTGCGCAGAAATCGCTCGTAACAGTGGCGCCACCGTGCTCCTGCCGATCTATCCGCTTGCGCCTGAGGCGACCTGGTCAACATCATTTGAGGCGCTCCTGCAGTTGGCGCGCGGGAGTGGTGACAGGGCGCCCGTGCTGATGGGCGATTCTGCTGGCGGCGGACTAGCCCTCGCGCTTGCGCAACGCGTCGCGGAAAGCGGTGGCTCACCTCGTGTCGCACTCATCTCCCCATGGCTTGACGTAACGATGTCTGATCCCGCGACGCCCACATATGACCACGTTGACCCAATCCTCAGCGCACCATTCCTTGAGGTTGCTGGCCGCTTCTGGGCCGGAGGTGATGATCCTCGCCGCGCTGAAGTGAGTCCACAATTCGGTTCACTCCGCGGGATCCGCGAGCTGTTGCTCTTTAGCGGCTCACGCGACGTGCTCTACCCACAGGCGCTCCGCCTCGTAGCAGATGCAAACGTCGCGGGTGTCACCTGCACCGCCCACCTCGAAGAGGGTCTTGTGCACGTGTACCCGCTACTGCCGATCCCTGAGGCAAAGGGGCCTCGCGCGGCGCTTAGCGCGTTTGTTCGAGCTCACTCCTGAGGGCAGCTGCAACTAGGGCGGCGGCGCGACCCCGGTGGCTTAACGCGTCTTTCTCTGCAGGGGCGCGTTCCGCCATCGTCCGACCATCCACCTCGAAGACCGGGTCGTATCCGAATCCGAACTCCCCTCGTGGCGCATCCGTGATCGCGCCAGGGCACTCGCCGCGGAAGGTTCGGGCTGAGCTGCTCGATGGATCAATCAGCGCCATGACACACACAAAGCGCGCACTGCGGTCAGCCACCCCTGACATCTCGGTGAGGAGCTTCTCGTAGTTCTCGGTATCGGTGGCGCTCGGCCCTGCGTAGCGGCGTGTGTAGACGCCAGGGGCGCCGTCGAGAGCGGCAACTTCTAGGCCAGAGTCGTCGGCGAGCGTCCACTCGCCCGATGCCCGCGCATACCAGTGCGCCTTCTGCAGTGCGTTCTCTTCAAATGTCGCGCCGTCCTCTGGTGCCTCGTCGGTGATCCCAACGTCGCGCAGCGTGACTAAGTCGATCGGCAGATCGCCGAAGAGACGCTGCAGCTCAATCAGCTTATGCGCGGAGCCGGTAGCAACCAGGAGCCGCCGTCGCGGCACGGTCACGCGCCGGCGAGAGTGTCGCGCTGGAACTTGATGAGATCTGCGATACCAGCGTCGGCGAGTTTCAGCATCTCATCGAGAGCGGTGCGATGAAAGGGATCCTGTTCCGCTGTTCCCTGAAGCTCCACATAGTGGCCAGCATCGGTGGCGACCACGTTGAGATCGACATCGGCACGGCTGTCCTCCTCATACGGGAGGTCGAGAACAGCCTGGCCGTCAACGATACCGACCGAGACGGCGGCCACGTTGCGCACCAGGTGCGCCTCGAGCTTCTTGGCGCGCATAGCAAGTGCGAGGGCGATCCAGCCGCCAGTGATGCTTGCGCAACGGGTGCCTCCATCGGCAACGAGCACATCGCAGTCAATGAGAATGGAACGCTCGCCAAGCTTGGTGAGGTCAACGGACTGGCGCAGCGCGCGACCGATCAGGCGTTGAATCTCATGGGTGCGGCCACCGAGCTTGCCGCGGACCGCCTCACGATCGGAGCGGGTGTTGGTGGCGCGGGGGAGCATGCTGTATTCGGCGGTCACCCAACCGGTCCCCTTACCGCGAAGGTGTGGCGGCACGCGCTCCTCGATTGAGGCGGAGCAGATCACCACGGTGTTGCCGATCGAGATGATGGCGGAACCTTCAGCCCACTTCTGGACACCGAGTTCAATCTTCAAGTCGCGGAGTTGATCTACCGCGCGCCCGTCGGCTCGTACCTTACTC
The DNA here is from genome assembly GCA_044353495.1 of Candidatus Limnocylindrus sp. Taxonomy (GTDB): domain Bacteria; phylum Chloroflexota; class Limnocylindria; order Limnocylindrales; family Limnocylindraceae; genus Limnocylindrus. The sequence goes on from JBILBX010000096.1 coordinate 3,006, forward strand.
ATGGTGCCCCCTACCCTTTCGCTTCGCGCTCGGCGGCCTTCGCCTCATCCCAGAGCGCATCTAATGTGGTGAAGTCTGCATCTTTTAGCGAGATTCCGCGAGTAGCGGCGCGACGCTCAACCTCGGCGAAGCGACGTCGGAACTTGTCGTTGGCCGCGCGGAGCGCCGCCTCAGCGTCAATGCCGCTGCGGCGACCCAGGTTCACGATCACGGCGAGTACGTCGCCGAGCTCCTCTTGCGCGTGTGCCAAGGCTGCGGCGCTTGACGCGAGCGTGCTGGTGATCTGATCAGGGTGACCCGCCTCGGCGAGCGCCTCATCGAGCTCTGCCAGCTCTTCACTGATCTTCGCCCGTACGCCGTCGAGGGTTGGCCAGTCGTACCCAACAGCACTCGCGCGGTCCTGCAACTCGCGGCTCGCCGAGAGGGCTGGGAGCCCGCGGCTCACTCCGTCCAGTGCGCCTTTCGGCTTTTCGCTTTCGCCGGCTGCGGCACGTTCGCCCGCCTTAATCGCCTCCCAGTTCCGCTGTACGTCACGTGTGGTCTCCGCACTCGCATCGCCGAAGACGTGTGGGT
>JBILBX010000097.1:0-3555 GCA_044353495.1 Candidatus Limnocylindrus sp.
AGCGGCGGCACTTCTCGATGGTCCCGATGCCCCGCTGCTCATTGATGTTCGCGAAGAGTCGGAGTGGAACGAGGTGCACATCCCTGGCGCATTGCTGATTCCACTCTCACAGTTCGTGGCGCGTCAGGGCGAGATCCCCGAGGGTCGGGCGCTGATCATGCAGTGCCGATCAGGCGGTCGCTCAGGTCAGGCGGCGCTAGCGCTGCGCACCGCCGGTCGCGCGAACGTCGCGAACCTTGCGGGCGGCATTACCGACTGGGAGGCCGCGGGGCTCCCAGTTGAATACGGGGAATAAGCTGCGCATTTGACGGTTTGCCCCGCGCTGCCGATACTTCGCGAGCGGGGTGGAGCAGTGGCAGCTCGTCGGGCTCATAACCCGAAGGTCGGTGGTTCGAATCCATCCCCCGCAACCAACAGGACCTCAACCCCGTATCGGGGCACGCCCGCCTATGGGCCGTCAGCGAATGCTGCGATCTCTGCAACGCTGATAAATGGACCGACGCGGTAGTCGAGCACCACGCCGTTTGCGTCAAGAAGCAAGGTGAGCGGAGCGGCATTTACTGGCACCTGTGCAGCGATGGCGCCGTCGGCATCGATCAGCGTTGTCCAGGTGGCCCCAAGCTCTGTCGCCGCCGCTGTGGCTGGCCCCACCGCATCCTTGTAGAGCACCCCGAGCACTGTTGCGCCCGGCACGAAGCTTGATGCGTAGTCCGAGAGGAGTGGAATCTCATCACGGCAGGGGATGCACCAGCTCGCCCAGAAGTTCAGCAGGATGCGGCCGCTGCCGCCTTCGGCTGTTGGCCACGATGAGATCGTGAGGCTTGGATCGTAGAGCGGATGGGCTGTTCCGATGCGTATGGTGCGACCGATCAGGGTGTCGCTACTTGCTGCGGGACCGCTGCAGGCGGCGATCAGGCTAGCGGCAACGAGTGCGACTGCGGCGCGGCGGATGCGCGCCATGCTGATCACTGAAGGATGACCGTCCCAATCATGTTGGGGTGCACGGTGCAGATATAGACGTAGGTCTTCCCCGCGGTGAGGGCGGGTACGTCGTAGGTGCGCTCATCGATGCCGTTGAAGATTTCGCCGAGGTAGACCTCTGGGCCGGTGCCCGTATCTTCATGGATGGCGACGTTGTGGGGGATTCCGGCGTCGTAGTTCACGAAGCGAATGGTGAATGGAGCACCAGCCGGCACGGTGATTGAGTCGGTGTCAAAGGCGACAAGCTCCGCGCACATCGTGATGGTCGCATCACCACCCTCGGCACAGGCGGTTGGCTCGCCGCTCGGAGAGGGGCTCGCCTCGCCGCCACCGATGATGCCCGCCTGCGAACCGGCGAAGAAGACGAAGAGGAGGCTGAAGAGGGCGATTGCAACCGTGGGCGCATTGCGTGGCGTTGGGTTGACGAGGTGCCCAGTGGAGTCGGCCTCGGTGGTGGCGCGATACTCGCGCCCCGCGTCGACGAGCCAGCCAATCATCGCGAGTGCCGTCATGAGAGTTCCAAGCAGTGCAAATTCAAGTCCGACTGCAACACCGAAGAGCATTACGGCGGAGCCGGCGCTCACCAAGAGTGGCAGGAGTGAAGGCGGCGGCAGATGTACCCCCTCGGGTGGGCCGCTTGGCGCCGCTGCTGCTGGAGCATCGTCAACGTGCAGCGCCATCGCTGAACCTGCGCCGAGCGCGTCGTATTCGCGAACCGCTTCGCGGCCCCACGCAACGAGCGACAAGACGAAGAGGAGCCCCGCGACGGCGAGTGCTGGGCCGCCGAGTGCGACGGAGAAGAAGAGTGCGCCAGATGCTGCTGAGATCAGGAACGGCGCGAGGCTTGGCCCTGGCAGGTGAATGCCGGCTGGCACCTGTGGCTTACGGACCGGCATACCAATGCGACGAGGCCCGGCGCGGCGGAAGCGCCAGAAGACCCAACCGTAGAAGGCGACGACGAGGAGTAGGACGCCGAGCGGGATGAGCTTGATGAGTGCGCTCCAGTCAGGGGCGACGAACGGCCCAAGGAGAGAGACCACCCATTCAAGAAGGGAGCGGAGAAACTCCATGTCGCTGGGGATCCGTTAGCTATCGGTGTTCATGGCGTGGATCAGGATCAGCGTCATCGTCGCCATGGCGATCCCAAGGCAGAAGAGGAGCGTCGCGCCCTGGAGGTCGTTCGAGACGAAGAGATAGACGGCGCTGAGGACCACAAAGAGGAGGCCAAAGGCGTAGGCGTACTTGTTCATGGCTGCTCCCACCTTTCAGTTGTTGGGCCAGTCGGTTGTGCTTGGGAGATTGTAGCGCCGCCCAAAAAACTACGAACTGGACGAAGATGCGGGTATGACGCATCTGCTGCAGATCCCGACCCACGGAGGGACCCCGCCGGAGCTCTCGCTGGAGTCACTCCTCTACTGGTCCTGGCCGCCAGTGATCACGATCGCCGTTCTGCTCTTTGGCCTCCTCTGGCTGCGTGCGATCCGTCAGGTGGCTCGGGAGCATCCAACGAACCCGTACCCGCGCCGCCGCACGGTTAGCCTAGTAGCGGCCCTCGCCTTCCTACTCCTAGCGCTGCAGTCAGGTATCGAGCGCTACGACACGACCCTCTTCTCGATGCATATGGTGCAGCACCTCATCCTGCTCTTCCCTGTCCCGATCCTGCTGCTGCAGGCGGGGCCGGTGACGCTACTCCTGCGGGTCGCTTCGCCGCACTGGCGCGCGCGAATCCTCGCCGTTCTCCAGAGTCGCGCCGTTGGGGTGATCAGCCATCCGCTCGTCGGTTGGACGCTGCTTGTCGCCGTGATGTGGGGAACGCATCTCTCGATCATGTTCGATGCTGCCCTGCAAGACCAGTTCATTCACTACCTAGAGCACGCGCTCTATCTGTTGATCGCTCTTCTCTTCTGGGCGCCGATCTTCTCGGTCGATCCGATCAGGCACCGCCTGCGCGGCGCGAGTGCCCTGGTCTACCTCATTACGCAGATGCCGCAGAACAGCTTCCTCGGTGTCGCGATCATGTGGTCGCCTGCGCCGCTCTACCCGTACTACGCGACGCTGCAGCGCGCCTGGGGGCCGACACCACTTGAGGATCAGCAGCTCGCGGGTGCGATCATGTGGCTCGTGGGCGACGCACTCTTCTTGGTTGCGATCTTCGTCGTCTTGGCCGCACTGGCAAAGGCTGAGGATCGACCGAAGTCGCGATACGATGAGGCACAGACGGCGGCGGCGATTGCCGAGATCCGTCGACGAGAGGTGCTCCTGGCGGAGCGGAAGAGGAGCGAAGAGTGAGCGTGGCAATTGACCCGGTTTGCGGCATGGAGGTGACGATCGCCCCTGACGCCCTCATCACCTCGATCGAAGTCGCGGGGCTCGCCGTCGCCGGCCAGGCTGACCGCCACCGTGGAGCACTCGACGTGAGCGCCCCAGGGCAGGAGCGCTTCTACTTCTGTGGGCGCGGCTGCCTCCTCGACTTCCAGGACGACCCGAGCCCATTCCTAGATGCGGGGTATCAGCCCTCGGGGATGTAGGGCAAGTCGGGCGGGAAGTGGTACCTTCTCGCGCACAGGCTCCCAC